>JAAYDS010000311.1 GCA_012729155.1 Chloroflexota bacterium
GAAGCCTCAAGCAAGCTCAGTCCCGACATGTTCTTTGCCGAAAACTGGACGGGTGGCCAGTGGCAGGGCATGCAATATGGCGTGCCCGCCCACGAGTGCTATGTGCGGCGCGGCCTCAATATGAACAAACGGCTCATCGGCGAGGCAGGCCTCGACGTCGAAACCCCGCCCACCACCTGGGACGAGCTCTTTGAGTGGCACAAGACGCTCACCAAGTTCGACGCGGCGGGCAACCTGATCCAGTTTGGCATCGACCCCTACGACGCTGAGGGCGGCACTGGCCCCGGTATGGATGGCTGGACCATCCCCGAGCTGTGGGATGTTGCCTTCTTTGATGAGGCCACGGGCACGTTCAACCTCAACGACGAAAAGCTTGTCGACGCGGTTGAGACGTGCGCCGAGTTCATCCGCTACATGGGCGCCGACAACCTGCAGGGCATGCGCTCCGTCGAGGGCCAGGGCACCTGGGGCGGCTCCTTCAACGCCGAAGTCCAGGCATTGCTCATCGAGGGCTATTGGCACCCCGGCGAAACGTTCAAGGAAAAGCCCGAGGTATCAGCTCTCAACGTGGCCACCTGGGTGCCAGTGCCGGCCTTCCGCAAGGGCGACAAGGTGCAGTGCTTTAGCGGCCACGTCACCAGCCTGTTCTCCGAAGGCGAGCACGCCCAGGAGGCCTTCCCGATCATCGAGATGCTGCAGACCAAGGCGTTCTGCGACATCGTCTTTAACGAAATCGGCTGGTTGCCAGCCGTCAAAGAGTATGTGGCACAGGTCGACGGCAGTCAGTACCCTGGCCTGCAGTTCTACCTCGACTCAGCCAGCGAGTTCACCCATTCTTATGGCGGCAACTATATCCCCATCGGCTCTTTCATGGGCACCAAGTTCGCCCAGTACCGCGAGCAGGTGTTCCGCGATGAGGTGACTGCCAAGGAGGCCATGGACGCCTTCCAGAGAGACGTCGAGGCCGAGTGGGAAGAGTCTGGTTGGAAGGAAAAGTGGGGCACGGCCTAGCCCGCGTTTTGGTGTATACTGACCGACGGGTGGGGCCTGCCCCACCCGTCGGTCATGTTTCACAACATCGTAACCAGGAGTGACATCATGCCAGGAGCCATGACCCCCCGTCAGCGTGTGGGCGCGGCCTTTCGCCGCCAGGTGCCCGACCGCGTGCCGCGTCATCTGGGCTTTACGCCCTACCTGCAGCAGCAGCTGGTCGAGCGCACCGGCCACACCCGTGCCGAAGAGGCCTTTGATCTGGAGATGCGCCACGTCGGGTTCAAACCCAGCCTCGAGCCGCCCGACTTTACGCGCTATCTACCCACAGATCTGCCTCCCGGCACCACCAGCGACGAGTGGGGCCTCACCGAAAAGCCCGGCAGCTTTTTCCACTTTACCGAATACGTCTACCCGATGATCAACCTGCGCGACGCCTCCGAGCTCGACGACTGGCCCTTTCCCGATTTCACCCCCGCCTACCGCTTTGAGGGCGTGCCCGAGCGCGTGGCCGAGTTGCACGAGCAGGGCTACTGGGCCGTGGGCAGCGTGGGCCACATCTTTGAGTACTCTTGGTACATCCGCTCGATGGAGCAGCTGTTCCTCGACATGCGCCTCAACAAGGCATTCGCCACGCGCCTGCTCGACGAGATCACCGCGCGACAGGTCTATCGCGCCGTCAAGTTCGCCGAGGCGGGCGTCGACGCCATCGCCACCGGCGACGACGTGGGCAGCCAAAAGGGCATGATCATGAGCCCGGCCATGTGGCGCGAGTGGTTCAAGCCGCGCTGGGCCGAGGTGTGGGCCGCGGCCAAGGCCGTCAACCCCGACGTCATCATCACCTACCATTCAGATGGCGACATCACCACCATCATCCCCGAGCTGATCGAGATCGGCCTGGACGTGCTCAACCCGGTGCAGCCCGAATGCCTCGACATCGCCGCGCTCAAGCGCGACTTTGGCGATGCCCTGGCGTTCTACGGCGGCATGGGCACGCAGACCACCATGCCCTTTGGCACGCCAGACGAGGTGCGCGCCGAGGTTCGCCGGCTGATCGACATCCTGGGCGCCGGCGGCGGCTTTCTCATCGCTCCCACGCACGTGCTCGAGCCCGACGTCTCGTGGGAGAACATCGAGGCCTTTCTCGATGAGGTGCAGCAGTACGGCGTCTACGCCTGACGCGCTGCGTTGCGCCAAACAGCACAGGGCCCGCCACATGGCGGGCCCTGTTGCGCTCTCTGGCGCCTGGCTGGCCTTTAGCGACGCAGATGCCGCCTGAACGCCCAGCCTGCGAGCCCCAGCAGCGAGCCCGCCCCCAGCGATAGCACCGGCCAGAGCGGCAGCGACGCCGTGCCCGCCGGCGGCAGCGTCTCGGGCAGCGCA
>JAAYDS010000312.1 GCA_012729155.1 Chloroflexota bacterium
CAGCGGCTTGATCTGACGATGACGACCCTGCAGCATGGTGTGCCAGCGCTCAGGCGTCAGCGAACCATCCAGAGGTTCGGGGCCAAGCCCTGCGAGCACGGTCTCTCGCCTGGGCGTCAGGTAGATCCGCCCAAACTTGCGGACATCGACGAACAAAAGCCCTGCCCCGCTGGCAAACCGCCAGACGACCTGCACATGCGGCTCGACATTTGCTGCGAGGGTAGAGGGATCGCCCACAAGGAGCCGCCCCGTCATCCGAAGATGAATAATCAGCCAGTCCGGTGGTAGTGAGACGACGATAAGCTTGGCGCGCCGCTCGACTGAAGCGATGGCGCGCCCCTGTACGTGCTCGGCAAAGGCCTGGGGGGTATGCGTGGCGAGCGTGCGAGGCCAGTTGACCGTTGTATGGACAATCTGCTGTCCAACGATGCAGTGCGTCAGCTGTCGAACGATCGTTTCGACCTCAGGGAGCTCGGGCATGCATCAGCTCCAGAGGGGGGGGCACAGCGTTGATCCAACTCGGGCGCCTACGAGCGTAGACGTCGACGCATGAGCTTCGGGCTCGCGCGGCTGGAGGCCGAGGCTGATACGCCACTCGGCATCGAGCTGGTCAAGGCCAAAGCCGTAGACACGCTGTAGGGCATCCTCCTGGAGCGAGCCCCTGGCGAACTCGACCAACAGCGCGCGCATGTTGTTGCGGCCGTATGTCTGCAGCAGATAGTCGACGACCGAATAGGCTGCGCCATAGTAGAGATCGACCTGTTCGGCCTGGCCAGAGTAGCTGGACATGGAGCGCACCGTCAAGAGTGCATCCTGCTCGATCGCGCGATCGAGCGCTATTTGGTTGGCGCGAGGCAGTTCGCCCTCGGCGTACATTGCCAGACCCTCGTCGAGCCAGCGCGGTAGGCCAGCATAGGGGTTGTCGGTGGCGAGCCCAACGATGAGGTGACTCAACTCGTGGGCCAGCGTCAGCTCGACGTTATCATCCGACCCCAATAACAGCAGCGTGTCGTCAGACATGGCCACGCCTAGCGTCGTCACCATGCTGTCGTACACCTCGGACCGTTGCGACAGGGCGCCACTCATGTCGCGCGGCGAGTTGTACAAGTACACCTGCAGTCGGCGGTCAGTCGCCACACCCACATCATTCGAAAGCCGAGCCTGGGCCTGTTGAGCGGACACAAGCAAGTCGGCGGCCTGCCGGCCAGCGTTGCCGTAGTAGTGCAGGTCTACCACGGAGCCGCTCAGAGATCGCCAACTGAAACGATCGTCGGCGTAGGTGATGCGCATCACCGGGGTGGTATAGACCGTTCCGTCGGTGAACTCTAGCCGCCAGTAGGCACGCAACACCTCCCCTGGCGCAAATTGCCCTGGTTCGAGCTCTTCGACGTGCTCCACGGTGAGGCCGTTCCCCTGTTCAAAGACAGGATAGATTCTGCGCCATAGAGGCTTTGCGTCGAGGCCGTAGTAGAGCACCAGGCGTTCCACTGGCTGCGGAGCTGTGAGCTCAAGCTCAAAGTAGAGCGCCTCGGAAAACGAGTAGCTCAGCTCGTTCAGCGTGATCTGAACGTCGCCAGGTGTCTGCGCAGCCACCGGCACGACGCTGATGAGTAGGCATAGCGCCAGAGCCAGTGACCACGTCAAAGCGTGACGCTTAGCGGGTGGGGTGGGCAGGCAGATCGCTGATTTGGACATGGATATACTTGGTGCCCTCTTCGATCAGCAGGTTTGGGATGTCGTCGATGATCGGGTACTTGCGGCTGCAGTCTGGATTGGTGCACACCAGCCAGTGCTCACCAATGAGCTGCAGTTTGGTGCGGCACGAGGGGCACACCAGAATGGCCAAAAGTTCCTCACTGATCATGGTCAGGGGCTCCTTCTTGTGACATTTGTTGCAGTATAGCACGCGCGAGTCGAGGCTCAAACCGCTTTTTGCGCACAGGCTATGGGGCTGCTATACTCTTTTGTCGGACATCTGTCCACCCAAATCTAGCACGCTCTCTGATCCAAGGCGCCGTGCCGGCCTATACCGGTTCGCCGCGGGCCGAAGGGGGCGGGTGTACAACGGAAGGAGAATCCATGTCAGTCGTCACGATGAAGGAATTGCTCGAGGCGGGCGTCCACTTTGGGCACCGCAGCCGCCGGTGGAACCCCAAAATGCGCTCATACATCTTTACCGAGCGCAATGGCATCCACATCATCGACCTCCAACAGACCATCACCAATCTTCAGACCGCTTACGATTTTGTGCGTGATCTGGTGGCTGAGGGGGGCAGCATCATCTTTGTGGGCACCAAGCGGCAAGCCCAAGAGAACGTCACTGCGCAGGCGCAGCGCTGCGGCATGCCCTACATTACGCATCGTTGGCTTGGTGGCACGCTGACGAACTTTCGCACTATTCGCTCGCGCGTCGAGACGATGCTCGAGCTCGAAGAGCAGCGCGCCGATGGTACGCTCGATCGCTTGCCCAAAAAAGAAGCCATGGTCAAGCTGCGTGAGCTATCCAAACTGCAGCGTCGTCTGGGCGGTTTGCGTAACCTCAATCGCTTGCCAGAAGCGATCTTTGTCACTGATGTGACCGAGGA
>JAAYDS010000313.1 GCA_012729155.1 Chloroflexota bacterium
CAGCCAAACCAATGCTCAGGGCAGGTAGTTGAAGGGGTTGAGCCGCGCGCTGCCCTGGATCACCTCAAAGTGCAGGTGTGGGCCGGTCGAGTTGCCGGTGCTGCCGCACTTGCCGAGCTGTTGGCCTTTGCTTACGTTCTCGCCAACCTCGACGGCGATGGAATCCAGATGCGCGTAGAGGGTGCTGTAACCATTGCCATGATCGACGATCACCATGCGGCCATAGCCCGTGCTGGCCCATTGCGTGGCCGACACATAGCCCGAGTCGGCCGAATACACCGCGGTGCCCCGGGAGTTGGCGATGTCGATAGCGCGGTGCCCCTCCCAGAAGCGCTGCGAGATCGAGCCACTCATCGGCCAGGCGAAACTGCCACTGCCGCTCTTGGCATCTTGCGGCGCCGGTGCCGTAGCACTCGTCACTACCTGGCGCGGCACATATGGCTTGGTGCCGCCAGGGATGATCAGCTGCTGCCCCACGGTCAAGGCATAGGGCGCCGACAGATCGTTGCCGGCATAACCGGTGATGGCGGCAACGTCGACCTTGTAGAACTTGGCCAGAGACTCGACGGTATCATTGCGCGCCACGGTGTGATAGGCCCCGTTGACCGGCAAGATGTTCAGCTCTTGCCCCACCTGCAAAAAGTCGGGGTTGTTCTCGAGCTTGGCGTTCGACCAGAGCAGCGTCGACCCCTCTAGCCCGAACCGCTGCGCGATGCCCAGCACCGAATCACCAGGCTGCACCTTGTAGGTGATGACCGTCGTACGCGCCTGGCGGCTGGGCGCCGCGATGGGATTGATGTCTTCGCCCAGCAGCCGCACCGTCAACGGCACGGCGCCCTGCTCCAGATAGTGAGTGGCCGGCTCGGGGCCCACAATAGGCAAACCCTCGGCCACAGCCGCATCGTTGGCCAACGGCAGGTCGATGGACGGCGCCTGGGGTTGGGTCACACTGACGTTGCGCACCACCAGGACAAGCAGGCCGATCAGCAGAAGGTGGCCGAGGTAGCGCGAATAGACGGCAAGATGGCCATTGGGTCTGGCTATCGCATTGTTATTGGAATCGGTGTGGGGGGCCACAACGGGCCGTGCACGCACGCCGACTGCCATAGGCTAGACTTCCTTGTTCAGTGTCTGCATGAACTGCTCGTTAGAGCGCGTCTTGGCCAGGCGATCTAGAATCGGCTCGACCGATTCAATCCCTCCGATTGTATCGATCATGCGGCGCAGCGTCCAAATGCGGCTGAGCGTGTCGGCCGAGAGCAGCAGCTCTTCACGGCGGGTGCCCGAGCGCTGAATGTCGATGGCCGGAAAGACGCGACGCTCGGCCAGACGTCGGTTCAGGTGCATCTCCATGTTGCCGGTGCCCTTGAACTCTTCATAGATGATATCGTCCATACGGCTGCCGGTATCCACCAGGCAGGTGGCGATAATGGTCAGGCTGCCGCCCTCTTCGATCTTGCGAGCAGCACCATAGAGCTTCTTCGGGGGAAACACGGCCGCAGGGTCCAGGCCGCCCGACAGGGTGCGGCCGCTGGGCGGCACGATCAGGTTATAGGCGCGCGACAGACGCGTGATGCTATCTAGCAGAATGACCACGTCACGGCCTATCTCAACGAGACGTTTGGCGCGCTCCAGAGCCATCTCGGCCACACGCGCATGGCTCTGCACCGGCTCGTCAAAGGTAGCGCTGACCACCTCGGCCTCGACCGAGCGGTCCATGTCAGTCACCTCTTCGGGCCGCTCGCCAATGAGCGCCACGATCAGATGCACATCGCTGTGGTTGGCCGAAATACCGTTGGCGATCTGCTTGAGAATGGTGGTCTTACCAGCCTTGGGCGGTGAGACGATGAGGCCGCGCTGCCCGCGCCCGATGGGCGCCAGCATATCGATGAGCCGCGTGGCAAAGACATTGGGCGTCGTCTCGAGCTTGAGCTGCTCGTGGGGAAAGATAGGCGTCAGACGTTCAAAGATCGGCCGGTACTTGCTCTGTTCAGGGTCCAGACCGTTGATGGCCTCAACGCGCAGCAGTGAATAGTACTTTTCAGAATCTTTGGGCGGGCGCACCTGGCCGATCACCTGATCGCCCGTGCGCAAGCCAAACCGCCGCACCTGCGATTGAGACACATAGACGTCGTCGTCGCCAGGCACCAGGTTCTCTCGCCTGAGAAAACCCATGCCGTCTGACATCAACTCTAGAACGCCGCCGCCGAAAATGTTGCCCCGCTCTTCAGCCTGCGAGCGCAACAGCCGCAAGATGAGGTCTTGCTTCTTGAGGCGGCTATAGCCCACCACCTCTTTGCTACGCGCCATCTCGCGCAGCTCGCCCAGGGTCATGGTCTCGAGTTCGACAATGTTGATATTGCGGCCGGTTGTTCGGGTCACTTGACGGGGAACCTCTCAGGTGTACAAATCAGCGGGTAAGCAAAGCAGGACGATAACATGGCAAAAAACTGGCGCCTCGGTAAAAGAAAACGAGATGACAGCCGGGGTAAATCACTGCCATTCAGATCGAGCTGTGCCTCGACCTCGAGGCCATTATACCAACTGGCCTATAGCGTGTCAACTGTCAAGTCCGCGCCCATGTTCACTCGGGTCTGCCGGTTTGGTCGCCGTGCGCTCATCGCGTGGGCGCCCTTCTAGCTGGCGCTGCAGGCGCTGGCGCTCTGCTTGCCAGCGCTCTGTGAGCCCGTGCCATTGTGCGCTGATGCGCCCAGCCAGGGTAGAGGTCTGCGCGGCCTCAAAGCCCCCATCCTGGAAGAGGGCGTTAGGCGTCCACCGAGGAACCACCACGCTCAGGGCCCGCGGCACCACCTGAATATTCACCGGCGTATTACCAAAGGGGTCGCCATCCAGATGCACCGGCAACGAGCGCTCGGGGATGACCGTGATGTGCCGCGCCTGATAGTACTCGATCTGCGGATCAACGCCCTGGTTGCCTGCCATCAGAGTGACGAGATGCCGAAAGGTGTCGAGCGTATTGGTGCCCTTGAACAGGTAGACATCGAGCAGGCCATCATCGAGCTGAGCGCGAGGAGCAAGCTCCCACAGGGGGCCGTAGAGCCGCGCGTTAGAGACAATGAGCATCATCAATCGTTGGCGAAAGACGCGCCCATCTACCACCACCGTCGTGCGTTCGCCACGCATCACCAGGCTCTGTACCAGCGCTGTCACCAGATAGGCCCAGTTGCCCAGGCTGCGGCGCACCTCGCGGTGCGGCTCGATCTCGTGGGCCACCTGGGCGTCAAAGCCCACGCCGGCCCAGAGCATAAAGTGGTGCCCATCGACCCAACCCACGTCCACGCGACGCGTCTCACCCTGCTCCAGGATGCGCGTCGCCGCCATGATGGCATCGCGGTTCGAGGGGCCCCAGACGGGGATGCCCAGCATCCGCGCCCACACATTGCCCGTGCCCACGGGGATGACGCCAAGCTGCGTGGCGCTGTTCACCAGCCCATCGGCCACCTGCCCGATGGTGCCATCGCCCCCGACGGCCACCACCATGTCTGCGCCCGCCTCACGCGCCTCTCGCGCGAGGCGAGCCCCGTGGCCCGCCGCTTCGGTGCGACAGAGCTGCACCTGCCAGCCCAACGACCGCAGGTGCTCGGCCGAGCGGATCACCTCGACATGCATGTCGCGATGCCCAGCGACCGGGTTGTAGATCATCCACACCTGCATAGTGCTATGATAGCCTCAAGCCCGGGCGATGTCCACTCTTGACAGACAGCCCCCATGGCCAGAGAATCGAGCCATGCAAGTGTTGGACGCTCATACGCACATCGTCCCTCCTGAAATTCTGGCGCAGCGCGAGCAGCTTTTGTCGCGCGAGGCGCATTTTGCGGCGCTCTACGCTGACCCCAGAGCGCGATTGGCGACGGCCGATGACCTGCTGTCAGCACTGGGGCATGCCGGCGCGCGCGGCGCACTGGCCTTTGGCTTTGCCTTTGATGACCCCGGCCTCTGCCGGCTGTGCAACGACTATACGCTGGCCAGCGCCGCCGAGTCGCGCGGGCTGATCTTGCCCTTTGCGGTGGTAAACCCGGCCACGCCCGAGGGCCTGCGCGAGGCCAGCCGCTGCCTGGCCGCCGGTGCCCTGGGCCTGGGTGAGTTGATGCCCTTCGGGCAGGGCTATGATCTCGACCACCCCGGCCTGGGCCACCTGCTCGAGCTGGCATGCGAGGCCAACGCGCCGGTGCTGCTGCATGTCAACGAGCCCCTGGGCCATGCCTACGCCGGCAAGGGGCCCCATGGCCCGGCCGAAGCGCTCTGCCTGGTGCAGCGCCACCCGTACACCGACATCATCCTGGCCCACTGGGGCGGCGGACTCTGCTTTTATGAACTGATGCCCGAGGTGCGGGCGGCCTGCACCCGCGTCTACTATGATGCCGCCGCCTCGGGCTACCTCTACGACGATGCCATCTATGCCTGCGCCATGCAGTGGGCGCCCGAGCGTGTGCTATGGGGCAGCGATTACCCGCTCATCTCGCCCCGCCGGGCGCTGGCCCGAGTGCGCGCCCTGGGGCTCGCGCCGCAGGCCGAGGCTGCTCTGCTGGGCGGCAACCTGACCCATCTGCTAGAGAAGGGCATGGGGCCACGATGACGTTGCTGCGCGCCTTTGTCGCTATTCATTTGACACCCGAGATGGTCGCCGCGTTGCAGCAGGCGCAAACCGAGCTGCGCGCCACCCCCGGTGGGCTGGCGGGCCGTTGGGTACCCCCCGAGAACATGCACCTGACGCTCAAGTTCCTGGGAGATGTCGACAGCGAGCGCCTGCCAGAGATCTATACCGTCGTCGATGCCGCTGCCCAAACATGTGCCCCCCTGGTGCTGACACTCACGGGGCTGGGGTGCTTTCCCAACACACGGCGGCCGCGGGTGGTATGGGCAGGC
>JAAYDS010000314.1 GCA_012729155.1 Chloroflexota bacterium
CAAGGGCAGTTCACGCATACCCTGGATGCCAAGGGTAGGCTAACCATCCCGGCCCGCTTTCGCGAGCTGCTGGATGATGCCGTGGTCTTGGCCCGTGGCGCCACCGAAGCCTGCATTGAAGTGTACCCTCTCGATGCCTGGCGCGCCATGTCTGAGGCTGCGCAGGCATTGCCCCATGCCAGCCTCGCCGCCCGCCGATTCAACCGCATGCGCTTTGGTCACTCGGTCGAGGCGACGCTCGACAGCATGGGGCGTGTGTTGCTACCACCCTTTCTGCGCGAAGCGGCAGGCATCGCTGAGCAGGCCAGAGTGGTGGGTGTGAATGGCATGTTCGAGATCTGGAACCCAGAGCGCTTTGATGAGGTGACGGCCAGGGACTGGGCCCACAGCAGCGAGATATTCGACGAAGCATCTAGAATGGGTGTCTGATGACACAGCCGCGCAATGACGCAGGCCAATCCCAGAGGCCGCAGCACATGCCGGTCTTGCTGCCCGAGGTGCTCGAGTGGCTGGCTCCGCGTGCTGGCGGCCGTTATATCGACGCCACGGTGGGGCTCGGCGGCCACGCTCGCGCCATCCTTGCGATGTGCGAGCCCGACGGCCGCCTGTTGGGCATCGATGCCGACGACCAGGCACTCACAGTGGCCGCCGAGCGGTTGGCCACCTATGGCGATCGGGTGGTATTGCGCCAGGGGTGGAATCGCGAGATCGTAGCGCTGGCCCAAGAGGCTGGCTTTGACCAGGTCGATGGCATCCTCTTTGACCTGGGTGTCTCGTCGTTGCAGCTCGACAGCCCCGAGCGCGGCTTTAGCTTTGGGCACGATGGGCCGCTGGACATGCGCATGTCGCAGCGGGCCGATCTGTCGGCCGCCGATATCGTCAACGGTTGGCCAGAATCGGAGCTGGCCGATGTTATCTACGGCTATGGCGAGGAGCGCTATTCACGACGTGTAGCGGCGGCCATTGTGCGGCATCGCCCGTTGCACACCACGGGCGAGTTGGCCGAAGTGGTGCGGCGCGCCGTGCCGGTGGCGCGAGGGCCGCAGCGCATCGACCCTGCCACCCGTACGTTTCAAGCGCTGCGTATCGCCGTTAACGCAGAACTGAGTTCGTTGCCGCAAGCACTAAAGGCTGCTCAGAGCCTGCTCAAGCCTGGTGGCCGTCTGGTGGTGATCGCTTTCCACTCGCTTGAGGATCGCATCGTCAAGCAGTATCTGGCGCAAGAGGCGCGTGACTGCATCTGCCCGCCCAGGTTGCCGCAGTGCGTTTGCGGCCATCAAGCGACGCTGCGCCTCTTGACGCGCAAGCCATTGCGGCCAGGTGAGGCCGAACAACGGGCCAACCCTCGTAGCCGCAGTGCTCGTCTCCGAGCTGCCGAGCGTCTCGGCGCTGGAGACACGCGATGACGAGAGATCGAGGTCAGGCGCCCTTTATCTCAGGACCCGAGCGCAAAACAGCACCCGAAACCGGCGAGATTGCCAACTACTTTTTCTACACGGTTATTCTACTGCTGTTGACCCTGGCGGGATGGCTTTATCTGAGTACCACAGTGCGCGTAGACGCGCTGGCCGTAGAGATCTACCGTCTGGAGTTGGGCAAAGAAGAGTTACGCCGAGAGATCGTCCAGCGAGGGGCCAAGCTGGCCGAACTCGAGTCTCTGCAGCGCGTGCGCCGCGAGGCCGAAAGGCTCGGCTTTAGGCCTCGCACCAGAGACCAGCAATTGCTGGTGCCACGTCGCGCCGTGCCTGCGCCGAGCCAGGCTGGCCCCGGGCCAGCGCCCGAGCCGATGGGCCTGTGGCAACGATTGTCGCGCTTTCTGAGAGGAGGTGATGGCGCCGACCTGCCCTGATGGACTGGGGCGCCAGGATATGGACGAGGGCATCTCGCGCGATGTGACTGTCTATCGCGAGCGCGTATCGCAAACCCGACGCATCACACAGCTGCTGCTGACGCTTGCCGGCGCGCTGTTGGTGCTGTGTGTGCGCCTTGCCTACTGGCAACTGCCTGCGCACCCGGAGCTCGACCCCTATCGTCACACCCAATCGCCCGAGAGCATCCAGCCGGTCAGAGGCGGCATTGTCGATGCCACTGGCTACTATCTGGCCACCACCTCCTATGCATGTCGTGTATCGTGTGTGCCCAGCCTGCTGGGCGATGTTGATCGTGACGCGCTGGCCGCGCAGCTGGCTGAGATCACCGGCTTGTCGATTACTCGGGTGCAGGCGGTAGTGAACAGCGATGAGGAGCGCGCTGTAGACCTGGTGACGGCGGCGCCTATCGAAGTGGCGGCTCAGATCGACGAGCTTGCCAAGGCCCATGGCTACACCTGGGAGAAGGGCAACTCGCTGGCGCTGCGCGCCGTGCGTCAATACCAGAGAGTCTATCCCAACGGCGAGCTGGCGGCGCACGTGCTAGGCTATGTGGATCTCTATGACGGCAAGGGTATGTATGGCCTCGAACAACGCTATCTGGGCCTCTTGACCGGCCGTGAGGGTGAGATGCAAGGGGTGCGCAACCCCTGGGGATACACCTATCGCGCCACCCTCGGAGGTTCGACGCCGGTGCAAGACGGACCCGATCTACGCCTGACCCTCGACCGCAACGTGCAGTATGCAGCCGAGCGCATTTTGGCACAGGCCATGCTCGAGATCGGCGCCGAAAGCGGCAATCTGCTCGTGATGGAGCCATCTACCGGTGCAGTGCTCGCGATGGCCAAGCGCCCGACCTATAACCCAAGCACCTATTGGCAAGGGGTGCCTGTGGCCTGGTTCAACAACGATCTCGTCAGCATGCCCTATGAGCCTGGTTCAGTCATCAAGGCGATGACGGTGGCGGCTGCCCTGCAAGAGGGGGCCATCCAGCCTAACAGCGTGTATCTAGACGAGGGCTCCATCGAGATCGGTGGGCGGCCCATCTATAACGCTGATGGCCAGGCCTATGGTCGTCGGAGCATCACCGAGATGCTGGCCTATTCGCTCAACGTGGGAGCGGCCAATGTGGCCGCGAACCTGGGGCCCACGTCATTCTATCAGACCATGCGCGCCTTTGGCTTTGGAGAAGCCACGGGCATCGACCTGGCCGCTGAGGCCGCAGGGGTTTTGCGCGTGCCCAGCCAGGCAGACTGGAGCATGGCCGACTTTGGACGTAATGCCTTTGGGCAGGGGTTTTCGGCGACGCCCATCCAGGTGGCCACCGCTTTTGCGGCGCTGGCCAATGACGGCATGCGGATGCGCCCCTATCTTGTGGCCGAGATACGCGGCGCTTATCGCACCGAGATGATTCAGCCGCAACCGGTCAAGCAGGTGGTGTCACCTTTGGTAGCACAGCAAACCACCGAGTTGCTGGCCGACGCGACCGAGCTGGGTATGCGTGAGGCGCTGGTCGATGGCTACCGCATTGCGGGTAAATCTGGCACGTCGAGCATCGCCATGGGCGATGCAGGCTATGAGAATGATGAGGTGATTACATCATACGTGGGCTATGGCCCGTTGCCCGAGCCGCGCTGGGTGATCCTCGTCAAGTTCGACAAGCCCAAAGTGAAAAAGTGGGGCCTCGAGAGCGCGGCGCCCGAGTTCCGTCGCATGTTCGAATTTCTGGTGTCATACTATGGCGTAGAGGCGGGAGGTGCTCCTGATCTGGCACCTGTTGCGCCCGTCATCGCTGCGACAGCCACACCTGTCCCTGAGGCAGCCGAATGAGAGACGCTGTGCTGACGTTGGGCCATCTGGCTGGCTATCCGAGCGACATCGCCATCACGGCGGTGACGATCGACTCGCGGCTGGCTGCGCCTGGCTGCGCGTTCTACGCCTTTGTGGGCGAGCGGGTCGATGGCCATGCCTATGTTGAGGAGGCCTTTGCGGCAGGCGCTGTCGTCGCGTTTGTTGAACGGACGCTGGCAGGCATTCGCACTGTGCGGCTAGAGCAGGTACCGGCTCTCACGAGCGAGGATCTGCCGGTGGCGGTGCTGGTGCCCAGCGCCATGGCCGCATTGCAGCAGGCGGCGGCGCGCTATCGCGGCAAGCTGCCGCTACAGGTGGTGGGTGTTACGGGGAGTGTGGGCAAAACCACTGCCAAAGAGGCCATCGCCGCGGTGTTGTCTCAGGGCTATAAAGTGCTCAAGAGCGAGGGCAACGCCAACAACGAAATCGGCCTGCCGCTGACGCTATTACGCGCACGGCCCTCGCACCAGGTGGCTGTGCTCGAGATGGGCATGTATGCCCTGGGCGAGATCGAGCTGCTGTGTCAGGTGGCGCGGCCACGCGTTGGCGTGGTGACCAACGTGCAGCCGGTGCACCTGGGGCGCTTGGGGAGCATCGACTGCATCGCCGCGGCCAAGGCAGAGCTGATCGCTGCCCTGCCAGCCGATGGTGTGGCAGTGCTCAATGGCGATGACGCGCGCGTGGCTGCCATGGCGGGGCTGCACAGCGGGTTCACAGTGCTTGTGGGGTGGGCGGCGGCCGCGCACGTGCGCATCGTTGGTGTGGCGACGCGCGGGCTAGAGGGCATCACCCTGACGCTCGATATCACCGGGCTCGAGGCGCTGGGGGTGGCCGGCACGTTGCGACAGTTGGATAGCGACATGCTGGGGCGCCATGCCGCTATGCCGGTGGCCCTGGCCGTGGCCGTTGGCCTGGCGCAGGGGCTCGAATGGGCGCAGATTGGGCGCGGCCTACAGTGTCTGGGGCGTGGGCCGCGGCTGATCCCTCGGCCGGGCCGTCGCGACACCACGATACTGGATGACGTCTACAACGCCAGCCCCGCTGCCGTTGCCGGGGCGCTGGATCTGCTGGCTGGCCTGCCCGGTCGGCGTGTGGCTATTCTGGGCGACATGCTCGAGCTAGGCGCGGCCGAAGAGATCAGCCACCGCGAGGTCGGCGCGCTGTGTGCCCGGTGTGTCGATCTGCTCATCGTGCGGGGCGAGCGCGCTCGTCTGCTGGCCCGCGCTGCCAGAGACGCGGGCCTAAACGCGGCTGCGGTGCTCGAGGTAGACGACAACGAGGGCGCTCTGGCCATTCTAGACCAGGTGGCCAGGCCCGGAGATATCATTCTGGTAAAGGGCTCTCGTGGCATGGCTATGGAGGGCATCGTCGACGGTTGGCGCCGAGAGGAGCCCACATGACCGAAGCGCTGATCTGCACGGTCATAACCTTTATGCTGGTGGCGCCCTGGGGCAGGCTGCTGATGCGCTGGTTGCTGCACCATGGTATCGGCAAGAATATTCGCTTCGACGGCCCTGTCTCGCATCAGCGTAAAGCGGGCACTGCCACCATGGGCGGGCTGCTCTTTGTGGCGCCCGCGCTGCTGGGAGGCGTCATCCTGGCAGTGTGGCTCGACGCGCGCCTGTGGCTGGCCGTGGCCGCGCTGCTGCTGTTTAGCGTGCTCGGCGGTTATGACGACTGGCAGGGTCTGCGAGATCGTCAAGGCGTAGGCTGGCTGGCGCGCTACAAGTTCCTGTGGCAGTGGGGCGTGGCGGCGCTGCTCGGCGTGGCGCTGTATCTGACGCCCGGCGCCAGGACGTTGAGCTTGCCGCTGAGCGATCTGACCGTCGATTTGGGCATATGGATCGTCCCTATTGCGGCTTTGTTGCTGGTGGGCTTTAGCAACGGCGTCAACCTGACGGATGGCCTCGACGGGCTGGCGACCGGTGCCAGCGTCATCGCCTTTGGTGCCATGGGTGTGTTGGCCGTTCTGGCCGGACAACGCGGCGTGGCACTGATGAGTGGGATCATGGTGGGCGCCCTGCTGGCCTTTCTGTGGCACAACGCGCACCCGGCCAGCATGTTCATGGGCGATGTAGGCTCGCAAGCGCTGGGCGCAATCCTCACGATGATGGCGCTGTTGTTGGGGCAATGGCTACTGCTGCCGGTCATCGGGTTTGTCTTTGTGGCCGATGCGGTCTCGGTGATCGCACAGGTAGGCTACTTCAAGTACACCCGACGTCGCTTTGGCGAAGGGCGCCGTATCCTCAAGATGGCGCCGCTACATCATCACTTTGAGCAGCTTGGCTGGCCAGAGACGCGTGTCACAACTCGGTTCTGGGTTGTCGCTCTCTTGATGGCGGCCCTGGGCATTGCGCTGAGGGGTGGCGGCTGATGCAGGCGATCGATCTGGCCGGGCTAAGGGTGTTGGTGGTGGGCGCCGCTCGTGAGGGCACGGCCGCTTCGGCCTACCTGATGCGCCATGGAGCGTGTGTTCGCCTGGCCGATGCCCGGCCGTTGGATGAGCATCGTCAGGACCTGCAACAGCTCCAGGCCGCGGGCGTACGGCTCGAGGGTGCAGTTGTCGAGCCGTCGCTCGACGATCTCGACCTCATGATCGTCAGCCCAGGCGTGCCACCCACGGCGCCCGTGGTGCAGGCGGCTCGTGCCCGTGGCCTGGCTCTCAGCAGCGAGCCCCGCCTGTTCGTGCAGCTGTTCAGGCGGCCGGTAGTGGGCGTCACTGGATCGAGCGGCAAGACCACTACCACCAGCCTGTTGGCAGAGATGCTCAAGGCGGC
>JAAYDS010000315.1 GCA_012729155.1 Chloroflexota bacterium
CTGGCTGGCCAGCCCGCTCGCACTCGTTGCCGTGGCCGCGGTGCTGGTTGCTGGTCTGATCGCCGGCCTTTTCTCTGCCGAGGATGTTGGTCTGATGCCCTTCTCTTGGCAAGCCGCGCTACCATGGCTGCCAGGTTTTGTGGCCGGCATGGCGCTCTGCATCGGGCTGCTGTGGGGCGGCCTATGGCGACGATTGGCCCCTCAGGGGATCGGGCGAGAGGGCGCAGTGGCGCCACTGGCCAAAGCGCTGCGCGATGAGGCGTTGTTGATGGTACTACGGGGCGTGTTGGCGCCGCTGGCGGGGGCCTATTGGGGTGCCTGGGGGGCTGTCGCCCTGCGCACGTTGGCCGGGTGGTGCTTCCCAGCGATGCGCGCTCCTCAGTCGCACGTCGAACGCGCCAATTGGTGGTTGTCACGCGCCCTTGACGTGGCCGCTACGGTGGTGACGATCATGACCGAGAGCGTCTGGGCTGCGGTGGCGGCGCGGCTATTGCTTGTAGGGGTCAACGGGGCGATTCGGGCGTGGATGCGCCACAGCTACGACAACAGGCGCGTTGATGCATAGTCTCGCGTGGCGCCGCCGCCCTACAAGAGCAGCGCCAGCCCGATCAACAAAGCGAACATCGCCACGGCCAGCAGGCCAAAACGCTTGAGATCGGCGATGACGTAGCGATACTCCTCGTGAAGGTCTACCCTGGCGGGGGGGGGCTCGGCTTTGGCAGCCTCTTGGCGGCGGCGCGCCGTTGCCACTCGCGTCTTGTTCCGTTTAGCCATTGCCTCAACCTCCCCTGATCACCTTCACCATGTGTGCCGCATTATAGCCGCGCTGCAGGGCGCGCCAAAAGCAGGGCTGCAGCCTAGCCCCACAGCCGGTCGATCTCCTCGCGCACGATGGCGACCCAGCGCTGGGCGTTGCGGGGATTGCCGCCCAGGGTGTGGTTATCCTTCATGATGATCTCGAGCACGGTATCACGGGCATCGTTCAGATCCTGACAGAGATCTGCTCGCACGGCCTGCTCATCCATCATGGGCATAGCAAGCGGTGTCGGCGAAGGCTTGCGCGACAGGATGTAGTCGCGCCCCAGGTTTTCGGCCATTCGCGATACACTGGACCAAGGCGAGACCGACACACGCCGCAGCCTGGGCAACCCACGCAGCACCTGCCAGCGTTGGTCTACCGGCTCGCAACACCCGTAGCAGTTGAGCCCAAAGCGCTCCGCAATCGTGCGCTGATAGGGATAGATGAACTCGGCGAACAGCGCAGGCGACACCCCCACGGTTTCCTGACTCTCCGTCAGACACCACAGATCGATGTTGCGCACGCGCCCGGCATAATCCGGCTGCGGCAACTGCTCTGTCCACCCAAAGCCGCCCGACCCCACATAGCTGCCGTCGTTGTTGAGTGTCAGCAGCCCTTCCTTCTCAAGGAACTCGATCTTGCGCAGATTACCGTCACGCAGAAAAGCCATCAGGCGATGGACGCCTTCAGGGTGATCGTACATGTCCAGCATCAGGTTCTCGAGACCGCGCAGCTTGATAAAGTCGGCCGTCATGCC
>JAAYDS010000316.1 GCA_012729155.1 Chloroflexota bacterium
CGTGCGCAATGATGACGCCACGCAACCACTGCCCTTTGGCTTGGCCATCCACCCCTATTTCGCCATCATCGGGGCTCGCAAGAGCGTGCAGATCCGCGTGCCTGCGTCGCGCTGGATGGAAGCCGACCAGCTACTACCCACCGGGCGGCTCTTGCCCCTGGATGCAGCTCCGGCCGACCTCACGCATCCGACGAGCCTGGAAGGCCTCGACCTGGACGATGTCTACTGGGGCATGCGGCCTGAACAGCCCGCCGAGATCCACTACCATGCCATCGGTAGGCGGCTTACGCTGCACGCCGATGCCCTATTCACCCATGCCGTAGTGTATACACCTCACGGGAAACCCTTTCTCTGTATCGAGAATCAGTCCTGCTCCACCGACGCCCACAATCTCTATGCACGCGGTCTGCATGAGGCAGCGCACCTGACCATCTTGCAGCCGGGCGAGGCTGTTGAGGCTGCCATTCGTCTATGTGTCAGCGATTTATAGCCAAGCCCTACTCGGGCCATTCGCCAGCGATAGCGCCGCCTGCAATCATCTCGAGGAGCGGAGAATCGTCGATGGTGAGCGGCAACTCTACCCTGCCACGACGCCTGCTCGACTCGTAGGTGGCGAACGTGAGCTCGCTGGCCCTCAGCGCCTTGGCGCCGGCGAGCTCTGATTGGCGCCCCGTCTCGAGGCAATTCAGTGCATCGAGTATCGCCAGTTTGACGAGCTCCATCCCATGAAAGCCGCCGCTGGTGGGCACCACACGCCAGTCAGCATCGCCCTGCGCCCATACCCGCAAGGGCTGCGCCTCATTGCGCACCTCGAGAGTTCCTAACGAGCCCAGGGCGCGAATATCGGCCCCGCCGAGGGCGCCGTCAACACCAGTGACCAGCATGCCCAGCACACCGTTAGCATAGCTGAACTGACTTAGCCCCTGACCCTCGACCGGCACGCCGAACACACGCGCACCGCCTCGTCCCTCAACCTGACCCAGCACCCACTCGACAGGTTGATCGCCGTTCAAGAAGTTGAGCATGTCAAACCAGTGGGTGCCCCAGTCAAACAGGTTGCTGCAGACAGCCTCGAGACGCTGCAGCGTGCCGATAGCGCCGGCGAGGATCAGCTCTCTAGCCCTGCGAAACGGCTGCGCAAAGCGGCGCTGATGATCGATGGTAAGTTGTACGCCTCGCCGTTCACAGGCCGCGAGCATGGCTTGCGCCTCGCCGTAGGTAGGCGCCATCGGCTTTTCGCAATGAATAGCCCTCACACCAGACTCAGCTGCGGCTATGACGGCAGGAGCGTGCAGGTGCGGCCAGAGACAAACGCTGACCATGTCGAGCCGCTCGTTCGCGAGCATCGCATGGTAGTCGACATACAGCCGCTCGCTACCGTGCAATGCCCGAAACGCCTCGGCATTCTCACGGTCGGTGTCGGCCAGTGCCACGAGGCGCACACGCGGGTGTGCCTTGTAACCCGCCACATGATAGTGCGCCATGCCATAGCCCGTGGCGCCTGCCTGTTGACGCGGCCGCCCGCAGCCGATGATACCAACTCGAATCTCCTGCATGTCCAACTCCTTCTACAAAGCCAGATCCAGGCGCTGTTTGACAGCCAGACTGCGTTCGAGTAGCGTTGCTCAATCGTGAGCATAGCGCGCGGACTGAGGGGATGCAATGCCACAAAGCCCAACTGCGGATCCCCGACCCTTTCATATGGGCGATGGCCCTGTGGGGTGCCTGCTGCTGCACGGTTTCACCGGGTCACCGGCCGAGGTGCGCCCCCTTGGCGAGCATCTTGCCGACCACGGAGTGCGGGTGGTGGCGCCGCTCCTGCCAGGCCATGGCACAGAGCCTCAAGACATGGATCATTGCACCTGGGTCGACTGGGTGGCTGCTGCCGAGACAGTCTGGGGGGCGCTAGAGCCGCAGTGCTCGCACCTGTTCGTTGGCGGGATCAGCATGGGGGCGCTGATCGCTGCTGTGGTAGCAGAGCGACACCCACAGGCGGCGGGCTTGCTGGCCTTTTCGCCCGCCCTCAAGGCATCGAATCGTCTGCTGGCGCTCAGTCCCCTGCTGCGCCATGTCGTCAGGCAGATCGCGGCCCCGAGCAGTAGCGATCTCGTAGATCCTGAAGCAGCGGCTAGCCTGTGGCACTATGAAACGCGCTCTGTGGCGGCGGCCGCTCAGCTCTATCGGCTCCAGCGCGTCGTGCGGAGGCTGTTGCCGCGCGTGATGACGCCGGCCATTGTGTTCTATGCCAGACACGACGGCGCCATCGCGCGAGATAGCGCCTGGCGCTACTGCCAGCTACTCGGCTCTCTACCCAAGACCTATGCGGTGTATGGCCGCTCTGGGCACAACATGCTGGTCGACAGCGAACGCGACATGATCATGCGACAGACATGGCAGTGGATGCAGTTCTGTACGTCGAGAGGGGGACGAGATGTCATCGACACGTCGCAAGAGGAGCCTTTGGTTGATGGGCACACCGCTATTGGCCGTGGTGCTGATCGCCCTGGCAGTGGCGCTACCCAACGGAATCACAGGTGATGTCTATACCCTGACACGTTTGGCCGGGCTGTTCGGCTATCAGCTCATCTTCCTGGCGGTGCTGTCGTCGGCGTTTGTGCGGCCGCTCATCAAGGCCTTTGGCCGCCCCTTTGTGACGCTGCATCACATCGTGGCCATCAGTGGCCTATCGCTGATCGTGCTGCACCCCATTCTGGCGTCATCGGCATGGGGTGACCGCTCGATCCTGTTGCCACGGTTCGAGTCGTTGCAGACCTTCATACAGTGGGGCGGGTCGCCCGCACTGTTGGTCCTGATTATCGCCGTGTTGGCCGCTGGGCTACGTCAACAACTCAAGGACGCCTGGCAGGTTGTACACGGGCTGACGTACGTGGCCTTTGTGCTGGGCACTGCTCATGCGGCAACGGCGCCATTCACCACCGACCTGCAGTCCACCTGGATACGGGTTGTCACGTGGCTGCTCGCCGCAGCTGCACTGGCCGTTTGCCTCTTGCGCCGCACGACGCTCAAACCCAAACGCCGCACGCAGCGCTAAGAGCTGCGCGCGGCGTGCGGCGCCTTGTGGGCTACGAGGTGCATTCCGGGCTAGAGCGTAGATAGCTCGTCGTGCGCATCTCGCTCCAGATCGCTCAATGCGCGCTCGTCCAGCGGCCTCGTTCCCGCGCGATCTTGGTCTGGCTGCGATTCGACAGGCGCCGTCGGCGGCTCTGGCCTTGTGGGAGAGGCAGTTGCAGTCGTCGGCGCCGTGGCCAAGCGCCAGATCGGGTCAAGCCGCGTTCCAAAGCGCGTCAGCACCACGGCACCCAGCCCCCAACAGGCAAGTATCAGCGCCATGAACGCCCCGATACAGGGAATGCTAGACGCAAGGCCCAGTAGAAGTACGCCCACGGCTCCTTGCACCACCATGCTCGCGCTCACCTTGAGCCAGGCCAAAAGCTTTTCACCCAGCCAGTATCCTGCTGCCACCCATCCCAACAGCACGCAGACGATCACCCCCAGGCCAAGCACAGCCGCAACAGGTATCCCGATGCAGATCATGACCAACAGCGGGATCAGAACGGCCGCCACCACAAGGGTGAGGAGGCCCACACCAATCGACAGGCCTGCCGAGGACTGCATGACCCGACGCACGTTGGTGATGTTGTCGGGCACCACTGCCAGACCTGCCGCGGCGACAATTGCGCCCAGGATCAGGCCCCCCAGACCGCCTAGAGCCCTAGAGACATCGCGGGGCGGCGCCTCAAAGCCTTGCTGCGCGCCAGCCCCCCAGTTGCGGGCCAGCCAGCGTGGCATAAGGTCGGGCACTCGCTCGAGCCCTGCCGCAGTGTCTATCCCCTCGAGCAGCTGCCCTCTGACCAGTGCTTGTGGATGCCGATAGCGCAAGGTGCCGGCCACTACTACGTCGCCATGCACCAGGGCACCTGCCTCAAGCGAGAGGGTGCCACCAATCACAGACACGGCACCAGAGACCTCGCCGGCTACGGACGCATTGCCGCCCAGGATGGCCAGGTCGCCCTCGATGCGGCTGCCGGGCAGCATCGTCAGATCGCCCCCAAACAGCACGAGGTCGCCATGCTGCACCTCGCCTGCCTCGAGAGTAACGTGCTGCCCCAGCAGTGCTGTGCCGGCCTCTTGGGCCAGCACCGGCAACGCCACAAGCCATAGCGCCAGTGCCGCTGCCAGAGGAATCAGCCATCGTCTGCGTACCATCAACGCCTCCCGCCTAGAACCGACGTTCCTGCTATCCTCTACGATGTTCGTGGTGCGTCGTTGCGTTGATGGGTATCTCGGGCCGCGCAGGGCGGATCACACGCGAGATCACGCTCACCCAGGCCAACACCAGCACCACCGCGAGCAACAGCCAGGCCAACAGATAGGGATAACCATCGTTCATCAGTACGGTACGAACCACGGTCACCAGTGGCGCTGCAAGCACGCGAGCCACCCCAACTACCTCGTCGCCCACCTGTGTGACCACTGCCGAAAGCAACTCGCTCTGGTTCGCAGTCTGTACGGCTCTCACGGCTGGCAGCACCAGGCCGACGACCACGAGGGCCAAGCTCAAGAGAGTGATGAGGGCATGGCGCACCGTGCGGTCGACGCGAGCGCGCCGCACCACCCTGGCCATTACGCGGCTGGACAGGCCCCGTGATGGCAGGGCCGACGCCTCCGCCTCTAGAACAGTGTCCAGTTCGGCGAACATGCGAGAGACTCGCCGACACGAAGCGCACTGGTGCAGATGCTCCTGCAGTGCCGCCTCATCGATCGGTTCTAGCGGGGCGTCCAGGCGCTGCGACATCAGTATGAGGGCTTCAGTACACTCCATTGCTCCCCCCTAAAGTTCGATCCATGATCGGTGTTGTCATGTCTCTATGGGCAGGCGCTCACCAGCAGACAGCAGCTCGGCCATCGCCAGCCGAGCACGGTGCAGCCGCGACTTGACCGCGCTCTCGGTCGTGTCAGTGATCTCTGCGATCTCGGCATAAGACTTGTCTTCCCAGTAGCGCAGTACGATAACAAGGCGGTATTGCGGCTGCAATAAGTCAAGCAGCCGCCTGACACGCTCATCACGCTCGCTGACCAGGGCGCGCTCCTCGGGCTTGGGGTCGCCATCGGGCAACCAGCGCGACGCCATGATCTCCTCCATCGACACCTGCCCACCGCCACGGCGACGGAGCCTATCGATACAGTGATGAGACGCCACCGACAGGACCCAGGACGATAGCTTGCGGCCAGAGTCGTAGGTGTCGAGCCGAGTCCATATGCGGACAAACGCCTCTTGGGTGGCATCCTCAGCCTCTACGCTGCTGCCAAGCATGCGATATGCCAGGTTGTAGATGGGTCGCTGATAGGCCTCGACGAGCTGAGCAAACGCCTGCTCATCGCCCTGTCGGGCCCGCAGCACCCAGTCTAGCTCCTGATCCAGCCCCACCCGCCCATGCCTCCGGGTATGTATACGCGCCAAACGCCATCAAGGTTTCTACGAGTAAGCGAAAACAGGGTTGCGCCGATTTGGGGGCAACCCTGTCACGGCCTGGATAGTTACTCCTGCTAGTATTCGATAATCTCGGCTGCCGCGGTGTCTGTGTCGTAGAGTGCGATGCTCGACACACCAAAGCGCCCCATGACCTCGCCGGGATTCAGCAGAAGTGTCGCGCCCGCCTGACTTTGGGCACGCTGGTGATTGTGACCGTAGCACACGAGATCATAGTCGCCGTTACGAGCCACCGCATGCCCGATATGAGGGTAGTGCGTGAGCGCCACACGGCGGCCAGCTAGCATGAGATCGGCAAACTCGCCATGCAGTGTGGTGTCGCCGCGCCTTGCCTGTTCTGCAATGCGGAGGCGATCGCCGTCATTGTTGCCCCATACAACGTGAATCGGTCCGGCAAACCGCTCGACGAGCATCGCCATGGTGAATGGCGCACACAGATCGCCCAACACCAGCAAGGCGTCGCTGTTCGCGGTTCGCTGTAAGGCCCGATCGAGTGCCCAGATGTTATCATGGATATCCGACAGGATTGCGAGCCTCATGCTACCCCCTAAGCCAACTGCGGCAGCCCCAACAGGTGTCGACGCACCAGGTCGAGCCCCTGGAATATCAACCACGAGCGCCCCACTGCCCCCGTGCGCACCCGCCTTGGCGCCACAGTTAGTGTCTGGCCATCGGTGTAGAGCGCAAGAAAAGCTGTAGGAGCTTCATCGATGGCAAAGTCTTCGGGTGCAATCACCGCCAAGCCGAGTTGGGCATCATAGACTCTGGCCACTTGCCTGGCGGCTAAATCCGCGGCTTGCTGGCTCGCAAAGAGCAACCCACCGTCGACCTCGGCCTCTGCCATGGCCAGTAACGACGCCACATCTGTCAACAGCACGCCGCCTGCAAAGGCACCGCTCTGCGCCTGTTGAGCAAGTTGCTGGGCCACCTCTCCGCGCGTATAGGTCTCGGCGACGGCCAGTCTCAGGCCTCGTGCCGAGAGCTCGCGCAGCACCACCTGCCCCAGGGTCTCATCGTCGGTGCCAAACACATGGTCGCCAATGCGTCGCCTGATCTCGGCCTCGACAGGTGCGATCATGGCCCGAGCTGCCTCGAGAGTCAGCGCCTTGGCAGTGACCACGACATCGGTCTGTCCAGGATGGGCACGCGTCCCCACCGTTGGGTTGGCGCCGCTCATCAGGTCGTCGATCTGCGCGTCGACGGCGCTCTCACCGATGTTGCATGTGCGCAACACGCGGCTGGAGATCACACCCAGCAACCCAAAACGCTCTCGTAGCAGGGGGATAACCTCGGCATTCATCAGGTGGCGCATCTCATGTGGCACACCGGGTAGACAGATAATGAGATGCCCCTCGTGCTCCACGGCAAAACAGGGCGCCGTGCCCACCGGGTTGTGGATGATGCGCGCACCACTAGGGATAAACGCCTGCCTGCGGTTGTTGTCGGTCATCTGAAAGCCGCGTCGCCCAAAATAGGTCGCGATCTCGGTTACCAGATCCTCATCGAGGATTAGCTCTCGACCAGTCGCCGCAGCCACGCCCTGACGAGTCATATCGTCCACGGTTGGCCCGAGGCCACCGGTGGTGATGACCACATCTGACCGCTCCAAAGACTGCGACAGCACCTGAGTGATGCGCCCCAGATTATCACCCACGGTGGTGGTGTAGAGCAGGTCGAGGCCGATGCCGGTCAGCTGCTGGGCGATCCACGCCGAGTTGGTGTCCACGATCTCACCCAGCAATAGCTCGGTGCCGATGGTAACGATCTCCGCTTGCATGTGTGTATCTTTCTCCCGCTAGAGGTAGCCGTCGAGGCCGAGTTCGCGCAGACGCTGCACCAAGGTTGACACTTTCTGGGCGTGCTCTCGTGGCATGACCAGTAGAGCCTCGCCAGTATCGATGATTGCCAGCCCCTCCACGCCAATGGTGGTTACTAGCCTTGGCGAAACCACGAGATTGCGTTGGCTGTCGAGGGCAACATAGGCTCCCGTTCCGCTCAGGGCGTGCCCGTCGGCATCGTGGGGCAACAGGTCGTACAGCGCGCCAAAGCCACCGATGTCGCTCCAGCCCATCTCGCACGGCACCACGGCAGCATGCGCCGCCCTCTCCATGATGCCCACATCGATGGTCACCGGCTCGATGCCGTCCCACGCAACCTGCCCAGCGGCTTCGTCGAGGTGGGCAGCAACAATCTGCAGGGCAGCA
>JAAYDS010000040.1 GCA_012729155.1 Chloroflexota bacterium
CGTGATGCTCGCCTCGCTGCAATGCATGCCGCCCTGGCCAGAGCGCACGCATAGCCGCAGGCGATAGTCGCCAGGGGGCTGGTCGTGCGCGTCCCACAGGCAGAGCACCCCTTCGTCGACAGGGGCGGTGATCTCTGGCGTGAGGGGGCGCCAGTCGTCCTCGCCCTGTCGCCGCATCGACACCTGGTAGGCACCGAAATCAGCCATGCTGGCGCTGCCCTGCACGGCGATGATGCCCGGCGTTGAGCGTGCCGGCACGCGAATGACGACGCCAGGCACAGCGCCGTGTACTGTGCACTCCTGGCGTGGCGGCGGTGTGAGGCCGTTGGCCACGGCCCAGCCGTCCCACTCGATGCCGAGGTCGGTCACCGGCACGTCGCGGGTCTGGTCGTGCGGGCACTGTTCAGCGGCCAGCTGCCCCGAGGCGTTGCAGATGGCCACCGTGCGGTGTACACTACAGGCCCCAGGCGCATTCTCGGCCAGAAAGAGCTCGGTACGGCTCGATGGGCAGCTCGACGTGTGACGCTCTCCCGAGACGGTGCACACCGAGACCTCGACCAGCCCCTCGGGGCGCTGGAAGGCCGGGCGCTCGCTATCGCCCAGCAGCGCCAGCATGGCCTCGCGCCAGATGAGCGCCGCCCCGCGGGCGCCCGAGAGCTCGTCCATGGTTGTATAATCGCTGTTGCCCACCCACACACCCACGGCCAGGTCTGGCGAGTAGCCGATGGTCCAGCTATCGCGATAGTCGTTGGTGGTACCCGTCTTGGCGGCCGCGGCAAAGGGCAGGGCCAGAGGGTTGTCGACACCAAAGGCGCGCTGACGCGCCTGGTCGTCATCGAGGATGTGCGTGAGCAGGTAGGCGATGCGCGCATCCACCACCTGTCGTGGGGGCGCAGAGGGCTGTGACCAGACCGTGCGCCCCTGCCGATCGGCAATGCGGAGCAACACCTGCGGCTTGGTCTGTCGTCCGCCGTTGGCCAACACGGCATAGGCGCCGGTCATCTGCAGCAGCGTGGCCTCGCCGCCGCCCAGCGTCAACGAGAGGCCATAGTCTGACCGCGTGAACGTGGTGATGCCCAGCCTCTCGGCGCCGGTGATCATATTGGGCAGGCCGATGAGGTGCAGCGTGGCCACCGCGGGGATGTTGCGCGAGTTGGCTAGCGCCGAGCGCAACGAGATGGGCCCCCACTCACGCTGGTCATAGTTGCGCGGTACATAGGGCGGGTTGGCGCCATCGGGGAACTGCTGCGAGATGTCCATCAGCATGGTGCCGGGCGTCCAGCCGCGCTCGAGCGCCACCATGTAGGTGATCGGCTTGATGGTCGACCCGGGCTGGCGAGGGCTGATGGCCATGTTCACCTGGCCAGAGATGGCCTCGTCCCAAAAGTCTGCACTGCCGACCATGGCCAGCACGTCGCCGCTACTCGGCGCGAGAGCCACCAGGGCGCCGTTGCTGGCCCGATGCGCCGTGAGCTCGGCGACGCCCTCAGCCACCACACGCTCTACCTCGCGCTGCAAGCTCAGGTCGAGGGTGGTGTAGACATCCCAGCCGCTGGTGTAGAGTTGCTCGTTGCCATATTGCCGTTCGAGCTCCTGGCGTACCAGCATCACAAAGTGCGGCGCCCGCATCACCGCCGTGGGCGGCACTACCTCAACAGGCGTGTTGGCCGCCTCATCGAAGGCCTCCATGGTGATGCGCCCGTCGAGCAGCATCAGGCGTAGTACCGTGTCGCGACGGCCGAGCGCCGTGTCGGGCTGGGTGTAGGGGTCGTAGCTCGGTGGAGACTGGATCATACCCGCCAAGAGAGCCGCTTCGGCCAGGGTGAGCTCGCTCACATCTTTGCGAAAGTAGGTCTCTGACGCGGCGGCCACGCCATACGAAAGATTGCCGAGATAGACCTCGTTGAGATAGATCTCGAGAATCTCTTCTTTGGAGTAGCGACGCGTGATCTCGGCCGCCAGAATGGCCTCTTTGAGCTTGCGCTCGATGCTTTGCTCGTCGGTGAGAAAGGTCATCTTGACGAGCTGCTGCGTGATGGTGCTACCGCCCTGGGTGATGCCGCCCGCACGCAGGTTGGCGAGCAGCGCGCGCACGATGGCAGTCGGGCTAAAGCCGGGGTTGATGAAAAAAGACGAATCTTCGGTCGCTACGACGGCATCCACCAGATGCTCGGGCAGATCGCTGTAGGCCACCAGGCGCCGACGTCCGCCGGTAGGGTCGATCACTTCATAGAGCAGGTTGCCCTGGCGGTCGAGGATGCGCATGGTCTTGAAGCGGTTGGCGCGCTGATGCAGTTCTTCGGGCAGGGGTAGCCGGGCCGCATAGGCGGCATAGATGCCCATGCCAGCCGCCAGGGCAATGAGCCCCGTAAAGGCCAGCAAGAGCAGGCCCAGGGCCAATCCCTGGCCGATGGCACGACGTGCTGCGGACCGATTCTGCGAAGCCGCCGGATAGCGGTGGGCGCTCATGCTGACTCTGGCATGGTGGTGTACCTCACGCCTCTCAAGACGTCACGTCAGGGCTGGTGGTTCCGGCGAGGCAGGCAGGCTCTCATCGAGCGACCACAGACGATCGGTGCCCGCAAGGGCCTGGCGCAGGTCGGGGTAACGGGCGATGGTGCCATCGCGCAGGGCCCACAGACTGGTTGCGAACCGCTCGATAAAGTAGCGGTCGTGCACCACGGCGAGCACCGTGCCATCAAAGCTGGCCAGGGCCTGCTCGAACGTCTCGCGCGAGGGGATGTCGAGATGGTTGATCGGCTCGTCGAGCAACAGCAGGTTGCAGCCCTGCAGCACCAGCAGCCCCAGGTTGAGCCGCGACCGCTGCCCAAATGAGAGCGACGCCATGGGCGTGTGAACCTCGTCGCCGGCAAAGAGAAACTGGTGCAGATAGGTGCGCGCGTTCGTCTCAGAGAGCGCACTGCTGCGCATGATGGCATCGAGCGGCGAGGTGTACTGCGCCAGCGTCTCTTGCTCTTGAGAGAGATAGCCCAGATGAACGTTGCTGCCCAGGCGCACCGTGCCGCTCACGGGCGTGAGCTGGCCGGTAATCAAGCGCAGCAGGGTGGTCTTGCCCGAGCCGTTGGGGCCTACGAGGGCGACGCGCTCGCCGCGCTGCAGCAGCAGGTTGACATCTGCAAACAGCGTCAGCGGGCCAAAGGCCATGCTCAGGCCCTCGATGGCGAGCACGTCTTGCCCGCTGGGGGGCGCCTCGCCCAGGTCGAGCTTGATAGTCCATCCAGTGCGCGGCTTTTCCAGGTGATCTTCTGACTCGAGCAGGCGCTGCGCCCGTTTGAGGCGCACGACGCCCTGCCGCGCCACCTTCTTGGCGCGCTTGCGATAGTAAAAGTGGATGGTCTCGTTCTGGATGCTGTTGGCGTGAGTCTTCCAGCGGTCGGCGGCCGCCTCGAGATCGGCGATCTTGGCCTGCTGCTCTTCGTAGCGCTGTAGGTATGCTTCGCGCTCGTGGGCCTTGGCGTGCGCATAGTCGCTATAGCCGCCCGGATAGGCTGTGACGGCGCGCTTGAGCGGGTCGATCTCGAGCACACCGTTGACGACGCGATCGAGAAAGGCGCGGTCATGTGAGACAAGCAGCATGCCCCCCTCGTAGCCAGCAAGGTAGGCCTCGAGCCAGGTGAGCGCGGCGATATCGAGGTGGTTGGTGGGCTCATCGAGGATCAATAGCGAGGGGTTCTGCAACAGCAGGCGCGCCAGCCCCAGGCGTGTCTTTTGCCCGCCAGAGAGCAGCCTCACCGGCCTGGCGAGGAGCGATGGCGATAGCTCGAGCCCGGCCAGCACCTGCTGCATCTGGTGTGGCGGCAGGGCTTGGGCGGCATGCGTGAGGTTATCGAGGGCCTGGGCATAGGCGTGCTCGATGGCTGCGCTCTCGTCGGACGTGGCCTCGGCCAGGGCCACGGCCAGACGCTCGACCTCGGCCTCCCAGTGCGACAGGGGCTTTTGGTCGAGCCCCGCCAGCGCCTGTTCGACGGTGTCGAACGCATCCAGGTCTAGCGCCTGCGGCAGATAGCCTACACGGCTGGCCGGAACATCAAAGCGGGCGCTGCCGCTATCGGGCCTTTCGAGCCCCATGATCAGCCGCAGTAGGGTGGTCTTGCCGCAGCCGTTGGGGCCGATCAGCGCAATGCGGTCGGCGGCGTTGAGGTCAAAGCTGACCTGGTCGAACAGCAGCAGCTCGCCGTAGCGTTTGGATAGATTCGAGACGTGTAGCACAACAGGGCTCCTTTGCAGGCAGGTGGGGCGCCCGGGTGGGTGCCTGGCGAATGCGGATTCGCTGTTAGCCTGCTCTGCGCATCGGAACCTCCGTTAAACCTCGTTGACTATGCCTGCATGGGCTGGCGCAGGGTGGCCACCTGACGGGCCAGCTCGCTGGGGCTCACAAACCAGATTACATGCAGCCCAAAGGCTGCCGCAGCCACGATATTGTCGGCACGATCGTCGATGAACACAATCTCACGGGGCTCGAGCTGTAGACGTCTGCATAACTCGGCATACACGCGCTCATCTGGCTTGGCCACACCCAGGCGTGCCGAGTTCAACAGCGGGTCAAAACGGTCAGCCACGCCATAGGTCTCGCTCAGTTTGCGCTCGAGGGCGTCGGTGGCATTGCTGAGCATGGCCACGCGATGGGTTTGCCTGAGGTCGTCTACTACGTCGAGCACGTCGTCATCGACCCGCCACGTAGACCAGATGTCGGTGGCGAGCTGCTGCACATCGCGCTCGTCGCCCAGTCCCAGCGAGGGCGCTACATGGAACCAGAACGCCTCCTCAGAGATGTGGCCCAGCTCGGCGAGCGTCCAAGACTCGCCACCCCATAGTTGTTGCCGCAGCTCGGCCTCGGTCATCCCGAGGCGCCCAGCCCACAACTGGTAGGGGCCGGGGTTACCGTCGCGCAAGATGACACCACCACAATCGAACACAAAAGCCTGCACGCTCAAGGGCGTCATACTCCTCACTCAAGGCTGTAAACAAAAAACGCCGGGGATCAACCCACGGCGCACGCCATCAGCAGAGCAAGAGATCGGGCATCAGGCAGTCCGACCGGCTCCTCCAGGCGCCGCCATACAACCACTGTCGATCATCTGCCCCTCACGCATCTCAAGATGCCCTGATTATAAGGGGGCGCACTGGCCCTGTCAAAGCGACGCCACGACGCCATTGACACCAGCCGTGGCGAAAGGTAGAATCATTTGCACAGTGATAGCTGCTAGCGCCTTATAGGAGGTATCCTCATGCCGCTTTTGTCCGAAAAGGACCGCCAAACGCTCACGGGCATGTTCGCCCAGGAGCTGGTGGCCCCGGTCAAGCTGGTGTACTTTGGCCAAGAAGTCGCCTGTCAGTTCTGCCGCGAGACGCAAGCCATCCTCGAAGAGGTGGCCAGCCTGTCTGACAAGATCGAGGTCGAGGTCAACAACTTTGTCGTCGACAAGGTCAGGGCAGAGGAGCTTGGCGTCGACAAGATCCCTGCTACCATCGTGATGGGCGGCGACAAAGACTATGGCGTGCGCTTTTACGGCATCCCTTCGGGGTACGAGTTCACCACGCTGGTGCAAGACATCATGCTGGTGTCCAAGGGCAAGGCCGACTTTTCGCCGGCCGCGCAAGAGATGATCGTCAAGATCGACAAGCCGGTCGACATTCAGGTGTATGTCACCCCCACTTGACCGTACTGCCCACAGGCCGTTTACATGGCCCATGCACTGGCGGTCGCCAGTGATCAGGTACAGGCAGCGATGGTCGAGTCGGTCGAGTTCCCCCATCTGGCCAACAAGTATCGTGTGCAGGGCGTGCCCAAGACGGTGATCAACGAGACCACCTTCCAGGAGGGCGCCGCCCCCGAACCTCTCTTTCTGGCGCGTGTGCTGCAGGGCATCGGCGCGATGACCGAGCAAGAGGTCGAGGAATTTATCGACCAACTGCGCCAGGCACATGACCACGATCACGATCATGATCACGACCATGACCATGACCACGACCATGGTCACCAGCACTAGATGACGCTGGCATCATCGACGCACAGGGCGGGCTCGAGCCGCCCTGTCGCTCTGTCAGGAGGCACTATGCGCGAACCGGTCAAGATCAGTTGCTGCTGGCTCTATGCTATCAGCGCCTATGGCTACCCCGTACCTGTGAGCGACATCCCTGAGGCGTTCGAGCGCATGGCCGCCCTGGGCATGCACTTTGTCGAGCTCGAGGGCGCATCTGAGGGCGGCAATCTGCTCGAGCTGCAGGCCCGCCGTGCCGAGATCAAGGCAGTGGCCGAGCGCCTGGGGCAAAAAGTCGTCAATTTCTGCCCTGTGATCCCCGAGCTGGTGAGCCTGGACGACAACGAACGTGAGCGTGGCTTTGAGCTGTTCCAGGTGGCGGTAGACCTGGCACGCTACTTTGGCTGCGCCACCATCCAGATCGACAGCTATACGCCGCCGCTGCGCTTTGTGGGAGAGCAGCCCTACAAAGACATGCTCAACTATGGCGTTCAGTTCCAGGTGCAGGTCGATCCCGCCTTTAGCTGGGACCGCCAGTGGCAGGTGCTGGTCGACACGTTCAAACGTTGCGCCGCCATGGCGCGCGTCGCCGAGCTGCCCTTTTGCCTGGAGCCACGCGTCGGCGAGATCATCAGCAACACCGACGCCCTGCTGCGCCTGATGGACCATGTGGGCGCGCCCAACTTTGGTGCCGTGCTCGATACCGCCCACCAGCACGCTCAAAAAGAGATTCTGCCGTTGAGCGTCGAAAAGCTTGGCTCGCGCATCATGTATCTACACGTAGCCGATAACGACGGGCTGGTCAACGATCACAAGGCGCTGGGCGAGGGCACCGTCGACTGGCAGGGCGTCTTTACCGCGCTCGACAAGCACGGGTTCAGCGGCTATGTGGCCATCGATATTGGCCGCTTGCCCGACATGGACGCCGCCATGGGCCGCTCTATCGCCTATCTCCAAGACCTGCTGGGGCGTTTGGACATCCCCTATCTGATCTGAGGCGACCATGAGCTCAATGCATGCTTATACGAGCGAGCGCATCATCACGGGTGAGCGCATCGTCGTCAACGGGGTGGTGCTGGTTGAGGGCGAGCGGGTGGTGGCGGTGGGCTCTGGCCACGAGCTGGCCATCCCCGCCGAGGCACAGCGGCACGATCTGGGCGATGCCATCATCTGCCCTGGTTTTGTCGACATCCATGCCCACGGAGGCGATGGCGCCGACTGCACCGAGGGCACGCCCGAAGCGGTGCTGACGACGGCGCGCCGCCATCTGCGGGCGGGCACCACCAGCCTGTTGCCTACCACCGCCACGGCGCCGCTTGAGTGCGTGTGGCGCGCCTTTGACGCCATCATTGCCGCACACAGCCTGCAGCAGGGCGATGGCGCGCGCCTGTTGGGCATCCACGCCGAGGGCAACTGGTTCGCCGAGTCGCAGCGCGGGGCCCATGCACCCGAGCTGTTAGGGCCGGCCACCCCCGAGGTGCAAGAGCGGCTGCTGTCGTATGCGCCGCACCTCACGCGTGTGACGCTGGCGCCCGAGCTCGAAGGTGCGCTGGGGTTGATCCGCTCGCTGGCCGAGCGCGGGGTGCTGGTGAGCGGCGGTCACTCTGATGCACTCTATGCCGAGGTGTGCCGCGCCATGGCAGTGGGTCTGCGACACATCACGCACCTGTGGAGCGGCATGTCTACTGTGCGGCGCATCGGCCCCAAGCGCTTTAGCGGTATGCTCGAGGCCGGGCTGGTTGAAGAGGGCCTCACTGGCGAGATCATTGCCGATGGGTATCACCTGCCCACCAGCCTGATGAAGATGGCCTACCGCCTCAAGGGCCCTGAAAAGCTGTGCCTGGTCAGCGATGCCATGCAGGCCTCGGGGCTGGGGCCGGGCGAGTACAACATCGGCGGGCTGAGTGCCGTGGTTGAAGCGGGCTATGATGTGGCCGTGCTGGTCGACCGCACTGCGTTCGCCGGCTCGGTGAGCACCATGGGGCAGTGTCTGCAGCATGTGGTGCGGATGGTGGGCATTTCGCTGCTCGATGCCGTGCGTATGGCCACCGTCACGCCGGCGCGCATCATCAACCGGCACGATATCGGCCGCCTGGCCCCTGGCGCCTATGCTGATCTGCTGGCGTTGGCGCCAGACAGCCTCGCGCCGCGACGGGTCATGCTGGGTGGGCGTTGGGTCAACTAGACAGATAACGAGAGTTTGAGCCAGGCCGGGCACTCGTATAATCGGTAAGGCGTTACTCATACAAGGAGAGGTTGAATGAAGTCATTGCGCACTTTTCAGGTGGTGCCGGCCTCGCCGCAACGCCTGATGCCCCTCAAAGAGATCGCGTATAACCTCTGGTGGGCCTGGAACCAGGATGCGATCGATCTGTTTAGCAGCCTCGACCGCCCTCTGTGGGATGAGACTGGCTACAACCCCGTGATGATGCTGGAGCGCGTCTCACAGAAACGCCTCGAAGAGGTGGCGCAAGATGACCGCTTCGTAGAGCACCTGAACCGTGTGCAGCAGGCGCTGCATGCTTATCTAGCCTCGCAAGACACCTGGTATCAAACGGTCGGCGGGCGTTTCCCTGACGGGTTCAACGTGGCCTACTTTAGCATGGAGTATGGTATCAACCAGTGCCTGCGGGTGTATTC
>JAAYDS010000317.1 GCA_012729155.1 Chloroflexota bacterium
CCTGCAGCACGCGCTTCTTCGGCGGCGAACGCCATCAGATGACTCTCGAGCGATGCACGGGCGGTCGTGGCCCCTTGACGTGGCCCACCTTTCACGGCAGACACAAAGTCCTGCATGATGCCGGTATCGCCGCCACCATGCCCGCCATAGACATGCCCTGGCCTGAAGGTCTCGACGCTTCCTGTCAGGTGGTCGTAAATGGCGATCTCGTCTGTCGCCTCGCTGGCCAGCAGCGTGGCGCGTGTGCCATCATAGCGCACGGTGCGCACGTTGTTATGTGAATGCCCGTGCATGGTAAAGGTGACCGTCGCCTCGGATTCGAGTTCCATGTTGATCACCTGATTGTCAACGACATCGTTGTCGCACCGAAAGACGCAACGGCCATACGGGCCTTCTCGCAGCGCACGGAGCACGCCATCGGGCGAGGTATCAGTGGTCAAGGCGCTGGTGGGCCAGTCGCTTCCGCGAGACAAGTAGAATCGCGGCGCATAGAACGGGCAAGTCTCTTGAGCAGGGCAGCCATCGGTGCAGCGCTCGGGCGCGCCTGCCGGGGCGTTATCGGCGCGGTAATAGAGTAACTTGCCGAACGAGGTCATTCTGCGGACCGGTGCGCCCAGAATCCAGTACAAGATGTCCATGTCGTGACAGCACTTGGCCAGAATCATCGGCGAACTCTCGCCTGCCGACCGCCAGTTGCCCCGCACAAAGCTGTGCGCCATGTGCCAGTAGGCCACATTCTCGCGATGGTCTACGTTGATCACCCGCCCCAGACGGCCCGACTGAACAATCTCGTGCAGCATGCCCCAAAACTGGGTGTAGCGCAGCACATGGCAGATCTGCAAGATGCGCCCATGTTCCTCGGCGGCGAGCACCAAACGCACACACTCCTCGGGAGTCACCGCCATGGGCTTTTCAAGGAGCACATGATAGCCGCGATCGAGTGCAGCCAGCGTCGATTCGACATGCATCCGATCCATGGTCGCGTTTAGCAGCGTCTCAGCGAGCTGCGGTTGCGCCAAAAGCTCTTCCCATGAGGCAAAGCAGCGCTCGCTGGGTATGCCGTGCCGCTCACGAAAACGCTCGCGGCGCTCCTCGTTGGGCTCGGCCAGGGCCACAAAGCGCACCATGTGTGGATTGAGTTCGGCGTAGCGTCCGTAGGCAAAGTTGCCTCGACCACCCGCGCCGAGCAGAGCGATCTCCAGTGGTTGCATCTCTCCTCCAGTAAGCATTGTTGCATGGCCACGGGTCAGCCATTATGACATTGACACTCGCAACGCACGTCCCTATACTAGGCGTACATCAACCCAGAGGCAAGGATCGCCGCACGATGAACGTCATTCGACGAGGTCTACTCAAGTTGCCCTGACACCAGCCTGCATATCTGGCTGGTGTCTCGTTTGTAAGGAGGTGACATGGACTCGGGTATGATCAGCAAGATCCAGAAATCGATCGAGTATGCCAAAGAGCCCGACCGCGTTGAGATCTCGGCGCTCACGGCAACGTTTCGTGGCAACCATGATACCTATAACCTGACGTTTGCTAACGGCCGGTGGACTTGCGAATGCAACTTTTTCGGGCAGCGTGGCGTCTGCAGCCACACCATGGCCATTGAGCGTCTATTGGTTCCCATGCTCAAGGTGACAGAGCCAGAGGAAAGCTAAGTACCGGACAACCATCTGTGACAACGGCCAAGCTGCCTCACCCCAGAACTGGCGGCGAGGTAGCTTGTTGGCAGTCGTTATGTGATCGCTCGCCGTTTGGCGGACCCACAACGGCATTATCTTGTCCGGATAAGCACAGGTACGAGTAAGGCACAATGCTGAGCGTTGGCGTCGACATCATCGAACTGGCCCGCATCGAATGCACCTTGCGGCGCTTTGGCGAACGGTTCCTGCGCAAAGTGTTCACCGAACACGAAGCGTCGTATTGCCGTGACCTTGCCCCCGAGCTGGCTGTGCGGTTTGCCGCCAAAGAGGCTGTCTCCAAGGCTCTGGGCACCGGCATCAACGGTATTGCCTGGCGCGAGATAGAGATCGTGGCCGACGAGCGGGGCAAGCCTCATGTGGTGTTGCATGGCCGCGCCAAGGCGCGCGCCGATGTGCTCGACCTCACGGAATGGGCGGTGAGCCTCTCGCACTCGGATCACGACGCGATCGCTTTTGTGGTCGCCAGATAACGGCCCACCACCTACATAGAGCGGCCTAGACGGATACCAAGAGCGGGAGAGGCAGAGCCTCTCCCGCATCGGTTTGTCGTGTGACTGCTAGGCCACGCGCACGGCACGCGAAAAGACCGCTAGTGCCAGATCGATGTCGCTGGAATCGATGCCATAGTGGGTGACGGCGCGGAAACGACGCGCAGACATACGGCTGATCTTGACGCCCTCTGCCTCGAGCGCGGCACCAACAGCATCATAGTCGGCGCCTAGGCCTTCTAGCTCGATCATGACGATATTGCTCTGCACGGCATCGGGGTTGACGCGATAGCCGGCGATATCGGCCAGGCCCTCCACCAAGCGGCGCGCGTTGGCATGGTCGTGGGCGAGGCGCTCTACCATAGTCTCAAGGGCCACGATGCCCGCCGCAGCCAGCACGCCGGCCTGCCGCATCCCGCCACCGACCATCTTCCGGATATGCCGCGCCTCTTTGATAAAGCTCGCAGAGCCGGCGATGAGCGAACCCACCGGCGCTGCCAGCCCCTTTGAGAGGCAGAACTGCACAGAGTCGACCTGCGCGGCGATGGCGCTTACGTCCACGCCCAACGCCACGGCGGCGTTGAACAGGCGCGCCCCATCTAGGTGCACGGCCAGCCCATGCGTATCGGCCACCTGACGGACGGCCGCCATCTGCTCAACCGTGAGGACGGCCCCACCGCAGCGGTTGTGGGTGTTCTCGAGACAGATCAACCGTGTGGTGGGAAAGTGCACGTTCTCGCCACGGACGGCGTTCTCGAGATCGACGAGATCGAGCATCCCATCGGGCTGATTTGGGATGGTGTGAACGTGCACGCCGCCCAACGCCGACACACCACCTGCCTCGTAAACAAAGGTGTGCGCCTGGTTGCCCATGATGACTTCGTCACCGCGTTGGCAATGAGTCAGAATCGAAACCAGGTTCCCCATGGTGCCACTCACCACAAAGAGGGCTGCCTCTTTGCCCAGTTTGGTGGCGGCCAGCGCCTCGAGGCGGTTGATAGTCGGATCCTCGCCATATACATCGTCGCCGAGTTCAGCCCGATACATCGCCTCGCGCATCTCGGGCGACGGCAGGGTGACCGTATCGCTACGCAGATCGATTACTCGCACGTTACTCTCCTTTGCGCCGACTGATCGGGCGCCCATGGCTGCCAGCGATTCTAGACCATACGCCCGCTGCCGACAACCGGCCGTCTCCAGATCAGTACATCTTGACGATCTGACGGTAGCTGCGTGGCTGGCGTGCCTGAAGAAGTTGAGTATCCTCTTGCGCCGCACGCACCTCATCCAGATCGACCGTTGCGACAACAACGGCTGGCTCGGCGCCATCGGCTCGCCCCTGCACCGCCCCCGTCGGCCCCACCACCATGCTCTCGCCGCAGAAAGCGTAGGTAGGCTCTGTGCCCACGCGATTACATGCAGCGACATGCACGGCATTCTCATAGGCCCGTGCAAACACAAGGCTGCGCCAGGCGTGCGCATGGGGCCGCTCCCAGCTGCCCAGCACGCAGAGCAGCTCGGCGCCATCCAAAGCCAACGCGCGTGCAACCTCGGGGAAGGCCAAATCCCACCCTACCAGCAAGCCTACCTGCCCAAAGCGGGTCTTGCCAGGCGCCAACTTGAACCCCGGCCGAAACGTCAGGCGTTGCTCTGCCTTAAGGTGGACCTCTTGCTGCACCAATGCCACCTCGCCCTGCGCGTCGACCAGCACACCAGAGCTGTAGATGACGCTCTCCATCTTCTGGCGTTCGGCCATGCCAAAAGCGATGCAAGTGTCCCAGCGGGTAGCCAGCTCAGCCACGGTCTCGACTGTGCGGCCATCGAGGCGATCGGCAAGTTCACCAAAGCGCACCCCACACTCATAGCCCGTGGTGCAGAGTTCGGGGAAGACGAACAGGTCTATCTTTTGCGCCGCGCTTGTCTGTTCGACAGTGCGCGCCATCGCCGCCAGGTTTCTCTCGATCTGATTGAGCGTCGGACTCATCTGGACCAGAGCCAGTGTCACCTTACCCATGGCGCCTCCTGCAGATTCCGATGCAAAAGAACATTTGTTCGTATCATACTACAAGATATCTTTGCGGGCAAGCCCTATGTACGCAGGCGCGCCAACACCTCGACAAAGTCAGCTGGAGGCGGCGCCTCAAACACAAGCATCTCACCGGTAACGGGATGCTTGAACTCGAGCTTCCAGGCGTGGAGCATCTGTCTCTGGACCCCAGGCATGGGCCGGCGCGGGCCATAGGTGCGATCACCCACCACCGCATGCCCGATGGACGCCAGATGGACACGTATCTGATGGGTGCGCCCCGTGAGCAGTTTGGCCTCGATCAGACTGGTATTGCGTAGGTGTTCACAAACACGCATGGCCGTCTGGGCCTCGCGCCCACCCTCACGGATGACGGCCATGCGGGTGCGGCTGTTTGGATCGCGCCCTATCGGCGCATCGATGATAGCGCGCTCGACGGAGGGGTGCCCGTGCACTAACGCCAGGTATAGCTTGGTTACGCGGCGCGAGCGAAAGAGACCCACGAGCGCACGCACAGTGCTCGCATCGAGCCCAACGACCATGATGCCACTGGTGTCGACATCCAGACGATGCACCACTCCCGGGCGATGGGGAGCCGGCAGCTGCAGTGCTCCTAACGCGGGGAACTGGCGCTTGAGAGCATCGACCAACGTCGGGCGTTGCCGCCCCCCCGCCCCCACATGCACTGGCAGACCGACCGGCTTGACGATGACCGCAAGATGCGGGTCGGCATACAGAACCTGAACCGTTGGGACTGGCATGTCCGCGTCGGGCTCAGCTGCCACCTCGAATGGCTCGATACGGACGAACGCGCCAGGCTCGGGAATCAGGCTCTTGACGGGCAGCTCGCCATCGACTGTGACACGCCCGGCGGCGATGGCCCGCTGAGCCGTCGCGCGTGACACCTCTAGCACACGCGCCACCAGCTGGTCGATGCGCTCGCGCGCTGGCCCGGCCAATACGATGTGGGCGTTACCCCCTACCTCAGCCGGCATCGTTTTCGGCCCTGTAGTGTGCGTCTGTGGCTGGCCCGCAGCGCTCTTGCCCCTCAAAGAAAAGCGTGTAGACCGCCAACAACAGCGCGCCTATCACCAGGCAGCTATCGGCGATATTGAACACCGGCCACCAGCGTAGATCGACAAAGTCCGTCACCACGCCGTCCTGCGTGAGGCGATCGATCAGATTGCCCACTGCGCCGCCTAGCATCAGGCCAAAGACCCACCACATAAAGGGGGGCAAGTCGGGGTGGCGCCATACATACCAGACGATGCCAACGCCCAGGCCAACGGCGATGATCGCCGAAAGCCCCCCAAGCCCCTGCAGCAAGCCAAAGGCAATACCATGGTTCTCCACGTGAGTGAGCGTCACGAACCGGTCGAGCCAGGCGATGGGCATGTATGATGTATGCAGCGGGATCGTCTCGCGCACCCACGCCTTGGTGAGCTGATC
>JAAYDS010000318.1 GCA_012729155.1 Chloroflexota bacterium
ATGCTGCCGCATTTCCATGCGGCCAGCATAGCCCCGTGGCGGTGGTAGAGTCAAGGGCGCGGGCGCGGCGCGCGCGCCAGGCCGGTGTATGGGGCGGTTTGACGCGCTGGCCACCTCTGCGCTACTCTGGACACAATCAGGCCCGCCGGAGCAGCAGCATGAATCGCGACAACGTTATCGCCCGCATCGCTATGGTGGCTCGCACCTATGGCCTGCCCGTCGACGCCATGGTGGCCCTGGCCTATCACGAGTCGCGCCTGGACCCCAACTGCGTCGGCGATAACGGCGAGTCGATCGGCCTCTATCAGATACAGCGCCTCGGCTCGACCTACGAGTCGATCAAGACGCTGGCGCGCTGGGCTGGCCGAGACGCGCAAGCCATCGATCTGCGCAACCCCACCACCAGTGCCATCCTCGCCTGCATCGGCCACCGCCAGGGCTATGGCCACTGGTGGCACGCCTGGGTCAACGTGCCCCCCGAGGTGCGCCCGCCGCGCGATCACTTTATCTGGCGGCACGCGCCGCAGAGCTGGCTCGACGGCCTCTATGGGCCGCAGGCCGCCTCGCACTGAGCGCGCCACAGCGCCGGATTGCCCAGCACCGGCGACGCCTGGGCCTCACAGGCCGGGCTGGCCCCCAGGTAGATGCGCGCCACAAAGGGCTGCCCCGCCGGCCCCTGCGCCACGATGCGCGCCATGCAGCCCGCACCGAGTTGCGTCGACTGCTCCCACGGGGCGGTGGCCTCGACATGCGCCGCCCGCCCGCCCGTCTCTACATAGTCGATGCTGATGGTGGGCCCCGCGCTTGCACCCGCCGCCAGCGCCTCGACGCGGTAGACCACGGCGCGCTGCCCTGCATTGTGGGCCAGCGCGGTGATGCCGTCGGGTGTAACGGTCGGCGCCTGCGTAGCCGCCGGTACCTGCGTATCTGCGAGCGCCGCCGTCGCCGATGGTGTGGCGGGGCCGCTCACCACGCCGGCAGCGTCGCCCTCTTGCGTGGGTCGCCTTGTCAGCAGCCCCCTGTCTGTCCGCGCCAGGTACACCACCGCCACCACGCCGATGACCAGCAACAGCAGCGTGTTGAACAGGCGGCCCGCACAGCCACCGCTTCTACTGGGCGAGCGTAGCGAGTCGCCGCAGGCGTCGCAGAAGCGTGCGGCGGTGCGGTTGCGCTGTCCGCAGTGGCGGCAGGTCTTGCCAAAGAGCATGGTCTCGCTCCCCATGGCCACAGGCCGGGCCCAGCCGGGCTGGCCTCGGGCGCAGTCTAGCGCGGGGCCGTGTGTGGCGCAAGGGCGGTTGCGTTGGCCGCCGGCGCGGCGTACCATGCGCGGGCAGACCCCAACCCCTTTTGTGGAGGCACCCATGGATCGCATCTACACCGCCGCAGTGGTGGGCGCGGGCACCGGTGGCGGCCTGAGCATGGCCGCGCTGCAGGCCTCGCCGCGCTTTGAGCTGGTGGCTGTGGCCGACACGCGCCCCGCCGCCCTGGCCGCCGCGCGCGAGCGCTATCCCCACATCGCCACCTACGAGAGCCATCAGGCCCTGTTCGCCGCGCAGCCCACCGACGTGGTCTGCGTTTCGACCTGGCCGCCCAGCCACCTCGAGATCGCCCGCGCTGCCCTGGCGCTGCCCCTCGCGGGCATCCTGGTCGAAAAGCCGCTGGCCGACAATGCCCGCGATGGCCGCGCCGTGCTCGAGGCCGTGCAGGCCCGCGGCCTGCCCATGGCCACGCCGCACAACCTGATGGTGCTGCCCCATGCTCAAGAGATCGTGGCGCGCGTGCAGGCCGGTGAGATCGGCGCCCTGCGGCTGATCGAGATCGAGTGCGACGGCTGGGACATTATCAACGCCGGCATCCACTGGCTCCATTTCTGCGTGATGCTGGCGGGCGATGACCGCGCCGAGTGGGTGCTGGCGGGCGTCGACAAGGCCACACGCACCTTCCGCGACGGCATGCAGGTCGAGACGATGGCCGTCACCTACGTGCAGTTCGCCTCGGGGCTGCGCGTGGTGATGCAGACGGGCGACCATGTGCACGTGGCCGAGCCTGGCAAGAGCACCCTCTTTCGGCTGGTGGGCAGCCTGGGCGTGATCGAGTTCTACGCCTGGGAGCCGCGCTACCGCCTGCTCAACGCCGCGCATCCGCAGGGCGCGCTGTTCGAGGCGCCAGCTGGCGCTCGCAGCGGCCACCAGCGCCACCTCGAGAACCTCGCCGCGCAGATGGACCGCGGCCAGCCCGACTATGCCATCGCTGCGGCCTCGCTGGTGGCCCTCG
>JAAYDS010000319.1 GCA_012729155.1 Chloroflexota bacterium
AAGGTAACAAGACCGTGCTGCCCAGCGAGGCGCACTGCAAGATCACTTGTCGGCTGGTGCCCGACCAGGACCCCGACCGCATTCTGGAGCTGCTGCAAGCGCACATCGCCACACACACTCCACCAGGCGTCAGGGTGGCTGTGACTCCTGGGCACGGCACCCGCGCTTACAGTGTGCCCGCTGACCTGCCAGCGCTACAGAGCGTCCGCGAGGTGCTCACCGAGGTGTACGGTCAGGCGCCTTACGACATCCGCACGGGCGGCAGCGTGCCCATCACCGCGCTCTTCCGCGCGGCGCTGGGCGCTGAGAACATTGGCTTTGGATTCGGGCTTGAGGACGAGCTGATTCACTCGCCAAACGAGTTCTTCCGTCTGGCCAGCTTTGACAAGGGTCAGCGCGCCTGGTGTCTGCTGTTGCAGCGTTTGGGAGCCTGACCCTCGGTCGGTTCATGGCGATGGCACCCGGGGCTCGACGCCTCGGGTGCCGCTAAAAGTTCCAATCGATCTGCGGCATGGGCAGACGCAGCGCGTCATCGAGTTTCACCAGCAGCTCTGGCGATGCATCGAGATCGTCGGTGACTGCCAGCCCTGTGGCAGGGCGCACTCCCAGCCACAGCCGGCTAAAGGCGTTGACTGTCGCTCGCATAGCAGGTAGCCCCGCCGCGCCGCCTGCCTCCACACCAGACTCTGCACCGAGGGTCACGGTGTACACGCCGCCAAGCCCGCGCCAGCCAGCCCGATCGCCAAGTTTGGACTCGATCGGATCCTCGAGCTCGAGCACAAAGCGTAGCGTTGTGCCGCGCAGATGCACAGCTTCTATGCAGGCGTGTAGGTCACAGATGCGGATCTGCCACCACGCTGCGGCGTCAATGCCAGCCTCATGCTCTGAGCGTCGTCGCGTGCGCTCTGTCTTGAACGGTTTGCGCAGCAGGTCTTGCAGCTGCAGCATGGGCGGCTCGCCGATGCGGATCGTGTGCACCTGGTCGCCCAGCGCCTTGAGGAGGGCAAGCAACTCCATGAACTGGTCCCAGTCGCGGTAGACCATCCACCAAACATCGTACGGACCATGCTCGCCGTTTGCATTGCACCAGACATAGTGCGTCAGCTCGCCAGTGGCGTCGCGATAGCCCAAGCCAAAAGCGTTCTTGGCAAAGCGCGTATCTGCCTCGGTGACACCTTCGGGCAAGATGTCGACCATGCCATGCCAGTGCATCCGCTTGAGCCTGGCCTGGTGCATCTCGTGTGCACTGCTATGATCGAGGCGTACAGGCGCAGCAAACCGTCGCGCCACCACTAGCTCGGCAGGGTCGCACGCCACCTGGTGATGATAGCTGCCTACGCCAAAGCCAAGCTGGTTGTAGAACCCCTGCTCGAACATGCCCAGACCAACCACAGCAGCGCCATCTTCGGCAGCGCGTGCCACTGTCTCGGCTGTGAGTTGCTGGGCGAGTCCCAGCTTGCGAGCCACACGGCTAGTGGTGACACCATTGATCCCCCAGAAGGGCAGGCGCTGGCCCAGATAGTCGATTAGTCCCGGCACCGACAGCACCATGCACTCGGCGGCACCATTCACATCTTCCACCAGCACACGACTCGCGCCCAGCACCATGTCAAAGGCCTCACGGCTGTCTGGCTCAGCCCAGCCCACCTCTCGGAATATGCGAAAGCAGCCATCACCATCGCGCTCAGCATCATAGAGTCGCATCATTCTCTCTCCTCGGTAAGCGGACAGCGGTGATTCTAGTGCCGAGACGTCTGGGCGGCAACAGCCCTTCACTATGCCAAGCCTTTGACACGGGCCAGACGGGGTGCTAGAATAGCTCCCACTCCATGCGTAAGCGACGATCCAGGGCAAAGACGGCCGCCTTTAGTGGTTCGGCCGTCTGTTCATATTCGGAGGGCGCCATGAAAGCCATCGAGCGCGTCGCGATT
>JAAYDS010000320.1 GCA_012729155.1 Chloroflexota bacterium
ATCTCAAAGTCGAGCTTCCACAGCTCGTCGCGCTTGACGGCCACCGAAGTGATGACATAGTCGGCGCCGGGCAGGGCGGCCTCGCGGTCGGGCGTGTGCTCGATGGTGAGGCCAGCGTCGAGCGAGGCGTTGAGGCGCCGGGCATAGGCGGCCACCACCTCGAGACGTGCGACGTCGATATCTACCAGGCAAAGGGTGCTGCCGCGCACCTCGGGGGTGAGCATGGCGTCGCCGATCATGCGAGGGCCAAAGCTGGCGCTGGCCGCGCCGATGAGGACGATCTTGCAGGGAGACATGGGCACCTCCAGCGCTGACTGTGATTGGCAGGTATATACCACGTCCAATCGTCATGCGCAAGGGGCGCCGGTTTTGTCAGGCGTCACTGGCCCCTGGCGCTGATGCGGGCGTCAGCAAGCGTGGCGCTGCCAGCTCGATGCCCAGGGCTCCCAGCGGCGCGGTGACCAGGATGGCCAGTACTGCGGTGGCCAGGATCAGCACGCCCGAGCCGATACCGGCCGCCAGCGGCAGGCCGCCGATGGCCGCCTGTACTGTGGCTTTGGGCAGATAGGCGATGGCGCAAAAGAGACGCTCTCGCCAGGACAGGTGCGAGCCGGCCAGCGCGATGAGCACGCCGAGCGTTCTGCCGATGAGGCCGCACGCCACCACCGCCAGCCCCAGCAGGCCGGCCTGCAGCGCTACCGTCACATTGACCTCGGCGCCGATCAGCACAAAGAGCATGATCTGCGCAAAGAACCAGATGCGATCGAGGCCGCGCTCGATCTCGACAGCGGTGTTGGTGTGACGTTCGAGCAGCACAAACCCCAGCGTCATCACCGAGAGCAGGCCTGCGACGCGCAGCCTCTCGCCCAGCAACACGGCCACCATGGCCAGAGCCAGCAGCAGGGCGGTCTGCTCGATGCGCCGCAGCAAGGTGGTGCTGACGCGCAACAGCTCGCCCACCAGCCACCCCAGCAACAGCCCCAGCGCCACGCCGCCGATGACCTGCAGGGGGATGCTGCCTACCTGCCACCACACCGAGCCGCCCAAGCCGGCGCCCAGCCCCAGAAACACCGTAAAGAGGGTAATGGCAAAGACATCGTCGACAGACGATGCAGCCAGGATGATCTCGGGGATGCCCTGCGCCGTGCCCAGGCCGCGCTCTTTGAGACGAATGACGGCTGGCACCACCACCGCCGGTGAGACTGCGGCGAGGATAAAGCCCAGCATCGCCGCCTCGAGCCAGGGGAGGCTCAGGATAAGGTGCGCGCTCAGAGTGACGACGCTGCCCTCGATCAAACAGGGCAGAGCGCTCATTTTGATGGCCACACTGCCAGCGCGCTGCAACGCGCGGCGCTCGAGGCCCAGGCCGGCGCGCAGCAAGATCACGATGAGGGCCATCAATCGGAGATCGGCTGAGGCGGCGAGGACGGCGCCATCGAGCAGATCGAGGCCATAGGGGCCCAGCAACACGCCCACCAGGATCATTCCCAGCAGACCGGGCGCCTTGATGAGGCGAAAGAGCCGATCGGCAACGATGCCGAGTACGATGATGAGAGCGACGCTCAGGATCACAGAACCCTCCTTGTGGGGC
>JAAYDS010000321.1 GCA_012729155.1 Chloroflexota bacterium
AGCGGCGCCACCTGTACGATGCGCCCCTTGACGATGAACGCCACCCGGTCGCACAGGCGCTCGGCCTCTTCGATATAGTGGGTCGTCAGCAAGATCGTCGTGCCCTCGCTATGTAACTGCGCTACCAACTGCCGCACCTGCCGGGCGCTGGCCACGTCGATGCCCGTGGTCGGCTCGTCGAGAAACAGGATCGGCGGCCTGTGCACCATGCCTGCGGCAATGGTCAGCCGCCGCTTCATCCCCTTCGAGTAGCCGCCAAAGCGCCGCGCGCCCGCCTCGGCCAGCCCGAACGCCTGCAACAACTCGCCGGCGCGGCGTTCGCGCTCGGCCCGCGGCAGGCCATACAGCGCCCCGCAAAAGCAAAGGTTATCATAGCCGCTCAGCTCGGGGTAGAGGTTGCTCTCGTCGGGCACCACGCCCAGCAGATGCTGCGCCGCCTTGGGGTTGCGGTTGCAGTCGATGCCCCCGATGACGATGCGCCCCGCGTCGGGCCGCGCCAGGCCCGTCAACAGGTTGATGGTGGTGGTTTTGCCGGCGCCGTTGGGCCCCAGCAACGCGTACAGCTCGCCCGGCTGCACGGTCATGTCTAGCCCGTCGACGGCCAGCACGTCGCCAAACCGCTTCTGCAGCCCCGCAACCTCGATGCCCGCCCCCGCTGTCATGGTCACACAACCACATCCTCTCCCCGTGCAGCGATCTCATCGGCGATCTCGATGCCCAGCCCCGGCCGATCGGGCAGCGCGATGGCGCCGTCTGCGGCCTCAAGCGGGTATTTGAGCAGCGCGTTCTCGCGTGCGCCCGCCTGCAGCAGCCACTCTTGCAGCGGGCAGGTGGTCATATCCTCTGACGCGATCAGGTGCGTCGAGGCAAAGCTGCCATGGTGGGGGATCAGCGGCACGCCATAGGTCGAGCAGAGCGCCGCGATCTTTTTCATCTCCGTCAGGCCGCCGGCCCAGGTGGGGTCGGCCTGCATCACATCCACGGCGCCCGCCGCCAGCAGCCCGTGGATGCCCCAGCGGGTGTACTCGTGCTCGCCGCCGGCGATGGCCACGCCGCGCACCGTGCGCCGCAGCTCGGCATACTCGCCGATGCGGTCGGCCAGCACTGGCTCTTCGAACCACCCCACACGGTAGGGCGCCGCCAGCTCGGCCATGCGCTGCGTGTAGGGCACATTCCAGCTGCTCCAGGCGTCGAACATGATCTCTACATCGGCGCCCACCGCCCCGCGCACCGCGGCGATCAGCGCCAGGTTCTCGCGCAGGCCGGCCTCGCCATCGGCTGGCCCCTTGCGCACGAACCACTTGGTGGCCGCATAGCCCTGCGCCACCATCTCGGCCGCGCGCTGCGCCGCCTGCTCGGGCTCGATGGCATAGCCCAGCATCGAGGCATAGGCGCGGTTGGCGGGCCGCGTGGGGCCGCCCAGCAGCGCATACACCGGCGCGCCCAGCGCCTTGCCCTTGAGGTCCCACAGCGCCAGGTCTACCTTGCTGATGGCCATCATCGTCTGGCCCTTGCGCCCGTGGATGGCCGTGCGATACATGCGGTCCCACAGGCGCTCGACGGCGTGCGGGTTCTCGCCCAGCAGCACCGGCGCCAGCGTGCCCGAGATGAGCCGCGCCTCTTCGGCGCTCACCGGCCCGAACAGACCGCTCAGGCCCTCGTCGGTATCGATGTAGAGATACAGCGCCGCGATCTGATAAGGCGGCCTCTCGTCGTGGCGCACCGGCCAGGCCGGCGGCGCGGCGGCCAGGTCTGGATAGATGTCCTCGGGGCGCAGCACACGTCCCTCGGCCAACGGCCCGTCATAGTCCCACTCGCCGCTATAACGGCGAAAGCGCAATCCGGTGATCTTCATGACAACCTCCTCGGCCACGGCCACGTCGCCCGACCTTCGAGGGCTATTCTACATGCCCTGCAACCGGCGGCGCAAAAGGCGCGTATAGCCGTCGAACGCGCTATACTGCTGTAGACACCCCGCAGAGGAGAGAGCCCATGGCATCCACCGTGCTGATCACCGGCGCCGCTGGCGGCCTGGGCAAGGCGTTGGCCGCGGCGTGCGCGGCCCGCGGCTGGTCGCTCTACCTCACCGACCTGGCCAGCGGTGGCGATACTGCCGCCCTGGCGGCGCTGGCCACCGGCCT
>JAAYDS010000041.1 GCA_012729155.1 Chloroflexota bacterium
CCTGTGAGGATCGAGTAGGCGCCTGCCCGCTGATCGGCGGCGCGCAGGTAGCGGTCAGCCTCGCGCTCTGGGCCAAAGAGATCGTGCAGCAACAGCTCATCGCCGCCACCATGGCCGCCCTCGGCCTGCCACACCGGCACCGCATAGCCCGAGCCGAAATGAGGATAGATGCGGATGGTGGTGCCTTCAGGCTTGAGCTCGCCCGGCACCGAACCATCGCCGTTGATGTAGACGGTCTCTTCGCACTTGTGCTCGAGGCGGCCTCTGGTGCCGTTGAACACAACGGTATAGCCCTCCCACGGCATAAAGGCGTTGAGCGAATAGCTCATCTTGGCGCCCGAGGCGTAGTTCACCAGCACGTTCATGGTGTCGGCGATGTCGATCTGCGCGCTGAACACGCAGCCATCGCGCCAGTAGCCATCATACGCCTCGTTATCGAGGTACATCTCGGCGAGCGAGGGCGTCGAGCGCAGGTCTAGGCGGAAGGGGCAGGCCGTCTCGGGGCAATCCAGGCAGCGCTCGGTACGCCGCGAGAGGCCATAGCGTTCGGCCTGATGGGGCGTGTAAAAGCGGCGCTGGCCCATGGCATATACCGTCTCGGGCACCGAAGAGAGCCACCAGTTGACCAGGTCAAAGTGATGGGTGGCTTTGTGGACCATCAGCCCACCCGAGTTGGCCAGATTGCGATGCCAGCGCCGAAAGTAGTCAGCGCCGTGATGGGTATCGAGCATCCAGTGAAAATCCACCGAGAGGACATCGCCGATGACGCCCGACATGAGCAGATCTTTGACCTGTGTGCGCGGCGGCGAGTAACGGTAATTAAAGGTAACGGTGACCTCTTTGCCGGTGCGCTTTTGGGTGTCGATGATGCGCTGACACCTGACCTCATCGGTGGTCATGGGCTTTTCGGTGATCACATCGCAGCCCAGCTCGAGGGCACGACAGATGTAATCGTCGTGGGTGCAGTCTTTGGTGGTGACGATGACCGTATCGGGGCGCGTCTCGGCGATCATCCGCTCAAAGTCAGCGTGCAGATAGCCAGACGTGTCGCCAGCGCCATGCTCAGACACCCAGCGCTGCCGCAGCGCCAGCCGGCCGGCGTTGAGATCGCACAAACCCACCAACTCGGCGCTGTCGCGATAGGTCTCGAGAATCGCCGCGGTATACATCAGTGAACGGCCGCCCAGGCCCACCTGAGCGTAACGCTTTTTCGACATGCCTGCTCTCCCGGTGAGGCTAGAGCGCAGCGTTGCACGGCCATAGGGCCACTGCGCCCAACTAGAGCATAGCCGATTGCCCGCAGCCCGGCAAAGCCAGACCTCAGTACGCCGGGTCGCTGGCGAGCACCATCACTGCCAGCGAGACCATTTCGCCCACATCCTGCAGCTTGTGCAGGTCGATGTTATCAGCCGTGTCTGTTGGCAGATGGCTCACGTCATCGGCCCCCGCCCAAGAGACCACCACGCTGGGCAGATCGCCCTTGGGGCGGGGCCACAGCGTCGCGTCGGCGTGCAGGCCCGGCTCGCGGGTGTTGACGCGCGTGTTCACCTTGCGGGCCGCTTTGATAAACAGCTGCGAGAGACGCTCGCGGCTCGACAGCCAGACGGCCGCACGGTCGCCCGAGCCGGCGCCCACACCACTGATCTGAATAGCTGCAACCACCTCAAAGGCATCGAACCCCATCCGTGCCTGCAAGAACCGCTCATAGTCAAGCGCACGGTGGCGTTCGCCGTCGGTATAGGCCACAAAGATCAGGCTGCGTTTGGGCCTAAAGCCCTGGTCTCGTAGCGTGCGAGCCACCTCGAGCATCGTGGCCACGCCGCTGGCGTTATCGTTGGCGCCGGGATAGAGGGTGCCGTCGGGCAGGCGGCCGAGCCCATCATAGTGGGCGGCCACAATGATCGCCTCGCCGTCAAGCGCTACGTCCTCGCCGGGCCAGTAGCCGATGACGTTCAGCCCTGTGGCCTGGCGGCGCTCTGTATTGGGCAGGCGCAACTCGGCATCCCAGCCCGTGTCCAAGAACAGGGGCTCCCCAGCCGCATGGCGCTCACCCAGTTCGGCCAGCGTGTGCCCCGTGCCCGCCACCAGGCGCTCAACCCACGCGGGACTCACCTCGACGGCCGGCACGGCCTCGCCCGCTGTGCGCGGGCTGGCGGCCAGCAACTCGTAGCGCGCCGACGGGGCCTGGGCTGGCAGCAGTCGGCCCGAAAACCCCACATACCAGTTCGCGCTCTCCACATCGGTTAGCGGCTCGAGCAAAATGCGATCGGTTGAGGCCAGTTCTGCGGGCGAGAGCCCGTAGATCGACGCGGCGGTTTCAGCGCTCGGAACCCAGCGTCCACCGTCGAGCGCGATGATGACATCGCCGGCGCCTACGCCGCCCACGTCATACTCATTGTGGTGCCGCCAAAAGTCGTCGTTCAGCGCTGCGCTCATCGTCTGGCCGTCGGGGCCGGTGCACAGGAGCATGGGCATCGCCGTGAGGTCTCGGTGGTGGCTACTGGTGGCCTGGGTATAATCCTGGGTTGCCTGGCCGCCATATTGCAGACCGGCCGCCCTGAACTGCTCCGCCAGCCAGGCAGCTACGCGGTCGGCATCCGCAGTGCCGCTGAGGCGGCCGTTGAACACCTCGCTCGACAGCGTCGTTACGTCTGCGAGGGCGCGTTCACCGTCATAGGCCAGCGCCCGCGAGCGGTACTGAGAGTAGGCGCTGGCCTCGTTGAGAATGCCCAACACCAGCGCCACAGCCACGCCCGCTGCCAGCAGGGTATAGCGGTTCGTGAGCGTCTTGAAGCTGAGCGTGAGGCGCTCGCTCAGCCAGCGCAGCCCCTCGCCCACAAAGGTGAACGCCAGAATGGCGACGAAAAAGGCCAGCGCCGGATAGAGCATGGCCCATGGATAGGAGCGGAACGACGACCAGGAGTTGGCCAGCATCACCGACCATTCGGGCACATCGTAATACACCAGCGATGGTAGCTCGTCGCCGCCAGCGGCCAGCCCGCCTCCGATGAACACGCCCAAGAAGCCCAGCTCGCCGAGGAGCATCAACACGCCGCCCATCTCGAGAAAGGCAAGGCTGACGATGGATGGCCAGACGTTGGGCAACACGTGGGCCGTGAGGATCTGACCCTCGCGCAGGCCAGTGGCCACCGCCCCCTCGATGTAATCCATGGGCTTGATGGCCATCACCTGGGCGCGCACGGTCTGCATCACCTCGCCCCAGCCCACAAAAGCCAGCCCGGCCACAAAGGCCGAGAGCCCCTGGCGGATGCCGACCGCATACACCACCAGCATAGCCAGTAGCAGCGCAGGAAAGGCCGATAGGGCCTCAACGATGCTCATGAGCAAGCGGTCGGCGGCCGAGCCCGAAAACCAGCCGGCCACGAACCCAAGCACGCTGCCCACGGCAATGCGGGCCAGCATGGCCAGCAGGGCAATGCCCAGGGTGCGCCGCGCCCCCACCAGCAAGAGACTGAGGATATCACGCCCTTGAGCGTCGGTGCCCAACGCAAACCGCGCATCGGGCGCAAAGGGCGGCCGCAGCTCACCCGGCTGCAGATAGTGCGACGGGTTGGTGCCCACCACCTGATAGGGCGCCAACGACGGGCCGAACAGCACCACCACCAGCAGCAGCAGGCCCAACAGCAAGCCGATCAGCAAACTGGGGTTGCCCAACAGACCCCAGAGCCACTCTTTGGGGCGACGCAGGCGTGTTGCCGGCCTGTCGCCCAGCGCTTGGCCGGCCTGCGGGTCGTCAGTCACCTCATGGCCGCTGGCCCTGACACTGGCCGTCAGCGCGGGCAGCTCATCAGCAAGCTGCATCTGCCGTTCGCGCCACTGCCGCAGGGTGAGCGCCGACCACAGATCACCCAAAAGGCCGCCCAGCCATTCGATCCAACTCTCTCGCGGGCGCGCCTCGAGCTCGGGCGAGGCCAGACGCGGATCGATCGAACGGTAGGCGACGTCGAGCAGCAGGTTGACCAGCACAAACAGCGCGCCCAATGTGAGCAGCAACACGGTGGCCGCCCCCATCTGCGATGTGTTGAGAGCCTCGAGCAACGCCCTGCCTGCCCCAGGCCAGCCGAACATGTACTCGACCACGGGCAGGCTGCTCAAGGCAAAGCGCAGCGATGTGCCCATAGCGGTCAACACCGTGGTGGCGCCGTTAGGGGTGATGTGGCGCAGCCACACCGTCAGCGCACGCAGCCCTTTGGCGTTGGCCGTGCGCACATAGTCGGCAGCAAACACCGTCGAGAACTGGGCATAGGCCAGGCGTGTCACCTGCGCCACGGGGCGCGCCGCCAGCACCAGCACGGGGAGCACCAGGTGGCGGTCCCAACCGAACCCGCCCACAGGCAAGAGCTGCACGCCTGTGGCTCGATAGAGCGCTATCTCGAGCCACTGCAGCAGCGTCCCCAGAAAAAAGCTGGGCGTCGAGATGCCGACGATCGATAGGGCCAGCAGGCCAAAGGCCACCCCTCGGCGACGCCAACCGGCGGCCAAGAGACCGACCAGGCCACCCACCAACCCCCCGAGGGCCATCGCCAGCGTCAAGAGCGCCAGGCTCCGCACAAAGTAGGGGCCGAGCAGTTCGGCAAACTGCTGTGTGCTCCGCTGGCGCCATACGCCGCGAGTGACAACCACCGCGCCGAGGTCTCCCTGCGCCAGGTTTTGCCAGAGCTCGCCTGTGCGCTCAGCCGCCTGCCAGAGAACCTCGCGAGCAGGCGCCGCCTGATGCATACGCGAGCGGAAAGAAAGGTCTTGCGCCAGGAAAGAAAGGTAGCTGATGACCAGCAGCACGGCCAGAGCGCCCAACACCCTGCGCAACAGGAGACGCAGCATCGACACCTCTCTTGCTGGCCATACAGGGCGTCATCAGGCGCCAACTGGGGCCATGGAACAATGCAAACGCCCCAGAGGTCAGGCGCGCTACGCGCGCCGCTTCTCTGGGGCTTGAGGGTGAGCGGTGGGATTCGAACCCACGGTCTTCTGGGCCACAACCAGATGCCTTGACCACTCGGCTACGCCCACCACGGCACCGGGATATTAGCACAAAGCCGTCGTGCTGGCAACTCAGGCCAACGGCTCGTCTCTCACCACGCGATAGACGTGCCACATGCGCTGACCGCTGGTGAACCAGGTGCCCACTACGAGCACCCACAGGGCGTAGGGCATCACATCAGCGATGAGGGCGACGATGGTGAGCAGGCTGCGCTCGACGCGGGTAAACCAGCCCACCTTGCACTCGATGTCCAACCCCTCGGCGCGCGCGCGAGTATAGCTCACCAGCACCGAGCCGGCCAGCGCCAGAAACGAAAGCAACACGTAAAGCGCCTGCCCTTGTGCCATATAGTGCCACAAGAGCCCGCCAAAGATCGCGATCTCTGAGACACGATCCAGGGTCGAGTCTAGGAAGGCGCCAAAACGGGTGGGCCGGCCGAGCTGCCGCGCCATAGAGCCATCGAGCGCATCGAAGCCGGCAGCCAGAATGAGCAGCGCGCCACCCAATGGCAGCCGCCCGAACGCGATGACGACGCCCACCACGATGTTGAACAGACCACCCAGGAGAGTGACCGTATTGGCCTTGATCCCAATGCTGCAAAGCCCCCGGGACACGGGGTCGAGAAGGCCCCGCGAGATGCGTCGCAGCCAATCGGTGAACATGCAGCCCTCCCTCAGCAGATGGCCTGCATGTTAAGCCCGGCTACTGCGCCTGTCAATGTAGCGATTCATCTGGCAGCGTCGGCCACTCGCTGCTAAGATGGGGCAGTTCGCTTGGAGGTGCGCCCATGAGCACTGCTCGTGTACAGCCCGGGGTGTGTGGCTTTGAGACCGAGATCGACGCTGCGGCCGACGACGCTATGAACGTGGTACTGAGGATCCGTTCGGCCTGCCCGCAGGTCACACGGCTGGGTCAGACTCTTCCCCAGGTCTCGGCGCTCGAGCTGCTGCGCCGACCGATCCACGAGACGAGTGTATACCGCGCGGCCGGCGCCGCACGCACCCACGCTGCCTGCCCAGTGCCGTGCGCCATCATCAAAGCCATCGAGGTGGCCGCCGGGCTGGCGTTGCCGCAGGATGTGCACATCGCAATCGACCGCGAGACGCCCCAGAGAACGGGCTAGAGGCCGGCAACCTCTACGGGGCAGCAGCAGATAGATGCAGTGCCCGGCCCCACGTGGGCGCCCAACACCGGCGGCACGTCGCCGATGCGCATCTCGACGACATTGAGCGCCTCTTGCGCCAGCGCAGCCAGCTGCTCGCCACGATCGGGCGCAGCTGCATGGATGACGCGCGCCAGCACTGGCGTCTCAGCACCCAACCATTCGCTCATCACCTCGATAGACCGCCGCAGTGCTCGCGCCGATGTGCGCACCCGCTCCAGTGCGGTGATCTTGCCATCGACAAAGTGCAGCAGCGGCTTGAACTGCAGGATCGAGCCCACCAGCGCGGCCGCCCCGCCGATACGCCCCCCCTTGTAGAGGTACTCGAGGGTATCGACCGCAAAGACGGTACGCTGCTGCATGGCCACCCGCCGCGACAGGCGGGCCACGTCGGCCAGCGGCGCCCCACGCGCGGCGGCCCGCACCGCGGCTTCGGCGGCAAAGAGGCTGGCCGAGGCTGCACAAGGCGTGTCCACAATCTCGACAGGGATGCTCACGTCGCGCGCAGCCAGTTCGGCCGACGCACAAGTGCCGCTGATGCCCGACGAGAGATGCACCGAGACGATGCCATCATACCCCTGCGCAGCGAGGCGATTGTACACCTGGATGAAATCGCCCGCTGAGGGTTGCGATGTGGTGGGCAGTGGCGAGCTGTCTGGCAGCAGCTCATAGAACCGCTCGGCATCGATATCGACGCCATCTCGCAGGCTCTGACCCTGTATATGGATGGAAAGCGGTACAATCTCAACGTTGTACTCGGCGGCATATACAGAGCTCATGCCGGCCGTGCTATCGGCCACTACCGCGATGCGGGGCATAGAAATCCTCCTTGACGTGCTGCACAGATCACATGTTTAGGACAGCACTGCGCCTCCGAGGGTTGCAGGTTGGGGGGCAGCAGACGCGCCAACCGCCCCCACCTGCAAGTGGCCTAGAAACCTTCGATCAACGCCAGATCGGCAATGCCCTCCGGCAGAGCGCTGATGGCCTGCAGCAAGCCGAGGCGGTTACGGCGCACCGCTTCGTCGAGGTCCATCACCAGCACGTCATCGAAAAAGCGCGTGATGGCCGGCGTCAGCGCTTGCAGTGCGCCAAGCAGGGTGGGCATGTCGGGCTTGGCCATCACCTGCTGATAGGCGCTCCTGTAGGCGTCCCACAGCGCCATCTCGGCGGGCTGTTGCAGCAGTCGCTGCTCAACGGCATAGCGCGCTGGCTGATCGCGCGTGATGCGCACACAGCGGGCATAGGCGTCGAGCAGCTGCTCCCAGCCCTCTGCCTCAACGCGAGGCGCCAATGCCTGCAGCGCCAGCAGAGCAGCGTAGGGATCATAGCTGAGCTCGGCCAGCACCGCATCCACCAGGTCATAGCGATAGCCCAGGTCGCGCAGGTAGCCCTGATAACGTCGCGTGATGAACTCGGTTGCATCTCGCAGGGCGTCCTCAGACACCTCGACGGGCAGCCGTTCAGCCGCCAGCGACAGAGCCTCGGGCAGGGCCAGCCGCACCTGCTTTTCGACCAGCAATTGCAGCAGTCCCAGCGCCGCGCGCCGCAAGCCCCATGGGTCTGCCGCGCCCGATGGGCGAATGCCCACGGCAAAGAGCGCTGCCAGCGTGTCGAGGCGATCGGCCAGGCCCACCGCCAGGCCTGCGGCGCCGGTCGGCAGGCGATCGCCCACATAGCGCGGTAGATAGTGCTCTGCGATGGCCAGGGCCACCTCTGGGCGCTCTCCAGAACGCTCGGCATAGTGCCGGCCCATGATGCCCTGCAGCGAGGTCAACTCGACCACCAGCTGAGTGGCGAGGTCGCTCTTGCAGAGCGCAGCGGCGCGTTCGGCGTCCTCTGTCTCTGATGCGCCCACACCCAGCAGTTCACACAGATCAGGGGTAAGCTGCCTGATGCGCTCGACCTTGTCGAGCATAGAGCCCAGCTGCTCTTGGAAGGTGAGGGTGCTCAACCGCGCCGTAAACACCTCCAGGGGTTGCCGGGTGTCGGCATCGTAGAAAAAGGCGGCATCGGCATAGCGTGCCCGCAGCACCTCTTCATTGCCAAAGCGCACGGCGTCGGCATCGAGGCTGCGCCCGTTGGCCACGGCGATAAAGCAGGGCAGCAGGCGGCCCTCTTTGACCACGGGCAGATAACGCTGATGCTTGCGCATCACGGCCAGGAGCGCCGCATCGGGCAGGCGCAGATAGGCATCGTCGAACGAGCCACAGATGGCCAGCGGATCCTCGACGAGATTGGCCACCTCGCGCAAGAGATCAGCGTCGACATCGAGCTCGCCGCCCGCTGCCTGGGCCAGATGGCGAGCCTGCTCGAGGATGAGCGCCTCGCGGCGCGATACGTCGAGGGTGATGTGAGAGGCAGCCAGGGCCTCATCATAGGATGCGGCCGTAGCGATCTCTATCTCGGGCGAGCCCAACGAGCGGATGCCCCGACTGACGCGGCCGCTTGGCACGCCAGCGAACTCAAAGGGCACCACCGCGTCATCGAGCAAGGCCACGATCCAGCGGATGGGGCGTGAGAAGGCCGTGTTGCTGGTGTTCCAGCGCATGCTCTTCCCAAAGCGCAGCCCAGAGAGCACCTGTGGCAACGCCTCGGCCAGAACCTCGGCCGTGCTACGACCGCGTTCGACGATCACCGCCACGACATACTCGCGGCCGTCGATGTCGCGGCGCTGTAGCTCCTCGACCTCCACACCGCGGCTCCTGGCAAACCCCTGCGCTGCCTTGGTGGGGCGGCCGGCTTCATCATAGGCAATGGCCGCGGCGGGACCACGCACCACCAACTCCTGGTCGCTCTGTTGCGCCGCCAGCCCCTGCACCCGCACCACCAGACGCCGTGGCGTGCCCTCGACCTGCACACTCGCATAGTCGAGACGCGCGGCGTCGAGGGCGGCTGGCACGCCTGCGCGCAACTGCGCCTGGGCCTCGTCCAGGTCGCCCACGGGCAGCTCCTCAACGCCAACCTCGAGCAGCAACGTGTACGGCGGCTGGCCCTGGGGCTGTGTCAGCGACGCCACCGCCGGCATGGGCACGGCCTGCACGTTCACCTTGTTCAGCAGCGGAAAGCCGAGTTCTTGGCGCTGGCGCAACATCAGTGCGGCGATGGGCCGTGCCAGGTCACGCATGCGCCTAAAGTAGCGCGCCCGCTCGGTCACACCCACAGCGCCTCGCGCGTCGAGCACATTGAACAGGTGAGAGCACTTGAGCATATAGTCGTGCGCCGGCATCACCAACTCGCGGTCGAGGGCCAGCTTGGCCTCGGCCTCGCAGAGATCGTACATGGTGCGCAGGTTGTCGACATCAGCCACCTCAAAGTTGTAGGTGCAATGCTCAACCTCAGGCCGCAAGAGCATGTCGCCATAGGTCACCTCGCCGCCCCAGGCGATCTCGGTAAAGCCGCGCACTCCCTGCAGCACCATGATGATGCGTTCGAGGCCATAGGTGATCTCAACGGAGACGGGATCGAGGTCCATGCCACCCGACTGTTGGAAATAGGTGTATTGGGTGATCTCCTGGCCGTCGAGCCAGACCTCCCAGCCCAGCCCCCAGGCGCCCACCACCGGCGATTCCCAGTTGTCCTCGACAAAACGCACGTCATGCCTGGCGGTGTCGATGCCGAGGGCGCGCAGGCTGTCGAGGTAGAGCTCCAGGGGGTTGCCTGGGTCAGGCTTGAGGATCACCTGGTACTGGTAGAACTGCTGCCAGCGGTTGGGATTTTCGCCATAGCGGCCATCATCGGGGCGAATGGAGGGCTCGACATAGGCCACATTCCAGGGCTCGGGGCCCAGCACGCGCAGTACGGTAGCGGGGTTCATGGTGCCCGCGCCCACCTGCACATTATAGGGTTGCCACAGCAGGCAGCCGTGATCGGCCCAGAACTCGTTGAGTCGCAGAATCGCTTGTTGCAGATCCATGAGGCCCCCTCGTGCAGCTCGCAGCTTGTATCCCCAGCTATCGGGGTTTGACCCTGCACTCTAGAGGCAGGGGAGGCGGCTGTCAAATGATCATACCCCTGATTGCGATGCGCCCACGTTTTCGGAGGGTTGATCGAGGCCGGCCAGGCCCAACTCACGCCGCATGCGCCGTAAAAAGACCGTCGTCGGCAGCTCGCGCTCCAGGGTGTACTCGAGATAGCGCCAGAGTAGCCCCTCGAGCTCGCGCGCTGTGGCGGGGCGCACGCGCAGCCGCTCGATGGCCTCTTCATTCTGAATCGTGAGATAGCGCAGCACCTTTTGCGCCCCCAGCGAGATGCCCGGAGCGCGCGCCTCACCGGACCCGCATCGGGCACAGACCACACCCCCCTCACTCGCTGAAAAGTGGTTGTCGACCGGTTCGATGTCACGACCACAGCGCACGCAGACGAACAGCTCGGGGCGATAGCCAGCCAGGGCCAACAACTGCAGTTCAAAGTAGCGGGCCCAGAGCCACAAGTGGTCGCGCGTCGCCATCCAGCGCAGGCCCGCGGCCAGCAGGTCATACAGCGGCTGACTCTCTTCTTCTGGCTGGGCAAAGCGATCGCACAACTCGGCCAGATACGAGGCATAAGAAAAGCGCAGCAGGTCGCCGTGTAGCCCCTCGTGCTGATCGAGGTTCTCGACCTGGGTGACGGTCTCCATGTTGCGGCCATGCGCCAGCAACAGGTTGGCGCGGGCATAGAGCCCGAGTTGGCCTACATTGTGGCTGGTGCTGCGGCGGATGCCTCGCGCCAGCGCGGTGACCTTGCCCCCTGCCGTGAGCAACGTCAGGATGCGGTCGGCTTCGCCATAATCTTGCTGGCGGAGCACGATCGCTTCGACGCGATAGAGTCGCGGCTGGGGCATGGTTGCGCCTAAGCCGGTGCGCCCTGGACGATCTTGATGCTAGACGAGGCGCCGATGCGCGTGGCCCCGGCGGCCACCATCAGCACCGCTGTATCATAGGTGCGGATGCCACCAGCGGCCTTGACGCCTAGCTGCGGCCCCACAGCAGCGCGCATCAGGGCCACATCGCGCACAGTGGCCCCGCCGGTGCTAAAGCCGGTCGATGTCTTGGCAAAGTCGGCGCCGGCCTGCACAATCAGCTCGCACGCCACGGCCTTTTCGACATCGCTCAACAGCGCGGCTTCGATGATCACCTTGAGGATCGCGCCCGCCTCGTGACAGACGTCGGCCACCGCCGCGATGTCATCGTGCACCAGGGCATACTCGCCACCCTTGAGCATGCCGACACTGATCACCATGTCGATCTCTGTGGCGCCCTCGGCGATGGCCAGGTCGGCTTCGTAGGCCTTGGCCTCGGTCAATGTGGCCCCCAGTGGAAAGCCCACCACTGAGCATATGGCTGGCGTGGTGCCTGCCAGCAGGCGCGCACACTGGGCCACATGGACAGCGTTGACACACACCGAGGCAAAGCCGTGCATCCTGGCCTCTTGGCAGAGCGCCGCCACATCGGCCGGGGTCGCCTCGGGCTTGAGGATGGTATGATCGATCATGGCCGCCAAGGCAGAGCCGGCAACGGCCACGGGCGCAGGCTCGACATAGTCTCGCTCAAATGCAGCCACGAGGGCCTCGGCCCTGTTCTGCAGTTCGTGATAGACATTGTTCGGTTGTGGGCTCATGTTTGGCTCCTCGAGCGGTCGGCCGCTCGCCACTCGTCGTCAGTTCCATACAGCAAGCGCGGAAAGGCGTCGGGCAGCAGTGTCTGCAGATCGGTGAGCCAGGCATGGGCGGCCGTGTCAGCCACCAGAATGGGCAGCTCGGCGGCGAACTCGATCAGCACCTGCCGACAGGCGCCGCAAGGGGTCGCGCCAGACTCGGTGATGACGGCCAGCGCCTCAAAGGCCGTCTCGCCAGCGGCCACCGCCTTCCAGATGGCGACGCGCTCGGCGCATACGGTAAGCCCACTGGATGCATTCTCGATGTTGCACCCCGTGTAGATGGCGCCGCTGACCGCCCGCACGGCCGCCCCCACCGGAAAGCAAGAGTAGGGCGCATAGGCGCGCCTGCGAGCCGCCATGGCAGCGTCGAGCAGCGTGCGCCACTCGGGTGACAGCTCGGCCTGCGAGAGGGTCACTGGCTTCATTGCTCGCCCCCCGGCGCAGGCCGCTGCCTGGCAGGCACGCCGTACACCAGGCCCCCGTCGGGCACGTCATGTGTCACCACTGCGCCGGCGCCCACGCGGGCGCCTTGGCCGATATGCACAGGCGCCACCAGCATGCTGCCCGAGCCGATAAAGGCGTCGTCTTCGATGATCGTCTCGTGGCGCGCGGCGCCGTCATAGTTGCAGGTCACCACACCAGCGCCGATGTTGACGTTGGCGCCGACACGAGCGTTACCTACATAGCTAAAGTGACCCATTTTGGTGCCTGGGCCCAAGTAGGCCTGTTTGACCTCGCCATAGTCGCCCATGTGCACACCCTCGCCGAGGTGTGCCCCCGACCGCAGGTGACCAAAGGGGCCGACCTCGACGTTACGCTCGAGCAGGGCGCCTTCCAGATGCGAGGCCTCAATGCGGCAACCGTCGGCAATGACGCTGTCGCGGATCACGCTGTTGGGCCCGATGCTGGCGTGGCCGCCGATCTGCGTGGCGCCATGCAGCGCCGTGTTGGGGTGTACGACGGTGTCTTGGCCGATCTCGACATCGGGCTCGATGTAGGTGGTGTCAGGGTCCACCAGAGTCACGCCATTAAGCATGTGGCGCTCGTTGATGCGCGTGCGCAAGATGCGTGTGGCCTCGGCCAGGTGAACCCGGGTATTGATGCCCTGCACCTCGCTCACATCGTCGATCTGCAGCACCTCGACGGACAGCCCATCGGCGATGGCAAGGGCCACCGTGTCTGTGAGGTAATACTCGCCCTTGGGCATGGTGGGAGGGATGTCGGGCAATCGCTGCCAGAGCCAGTCGGCATCGAAACAATAGACGCCGCAGTTGAGCTCTTTGAGGGCCATAATTTCGGGAGTGGCCACCGCCTCTTCGACGACGGCCTCAGCACGACCGGTTGCATCTCGTACGACGCGGCCGAAACCCATCGAATCGTCAGAGCACACGCTCAAGAGAGTGACAGCGGGGCGACGCTCGGTGTGCAGCGCCACCAGGGCCTGCAACGTCTCGAGGCGCAGGGTGGGCATATCGCCATAGAGCACCAGCACGGTGCGAGCTCGCCCCTGCAAGCTATCTTTGGCCTGCAGCACCGCGTGTCCGGTGCCCAGGCGCTCGGCCTGCAGGGCATACTCTACGCTGGGGCCCACCTTGTCAGAGACAGCCTGGGCGTTGTTGCCGATCACCAGCGTAATGAGCCCGGCCCCCAGCTGGTGCGCCAGCCCAACTGACCAAAGAATCATCGGCTTGCCGAGCACAGGGTGCAGCACCTTGTTCAGGTCAGAGCGCATGCGGGTGCCCTGCCCGGCAGCAAGAATAGCAACGGCGAGTTCGTGCACAGACACCTCCAAACAGTAGAGCCAGGCCCTCGAGGGCCTGGCTCATTCTAG
>JAAYDS010000322.1 GCA_012729155.1 Chloroflexota bacterium
CATCAAGCGCGCGAGGCCGTTTTGGCCGCCATGACGGCCATGACGGCACGGTTGGCCTGATCGCGTGCGCGCCATCCTATACACGGGCAAAGGCGGTGTCGGCAAGACCACGCTGGCTGCTGCCACGGCGCTCGGCGCGGCCGGGGCGGGTCAACGTACGCTGGTGATCAGCACCGACATCGCCCACAGTCTGGCCGACGCATTGGGCCAACCGCTCGATAACGAGCCGCGCCAGGTGGGCGGCGAGAGGCTGCTGGCCTGCGAGCTGGACACGGGCGAGGAGCTCGAGCGCTACTGGGGCGCCATCAAGCGACGCATCGCCGCTGCCCTGCAAGAGCGCGGCGTGCAGGCCCCTGTGGCCGGTGAACTCGCAGTGCTACCAGGGCTGGACGAGATTCTGGCGCTGGTGCGTATCAAGCGCTATCTCGAATCGGACGAGTACGATGTGCTGGTGATCGACAGCGCGCCCACCGGCGCCGCCATGCGGCTTTTGGGCGCGCCTGATCTGCAACGTTGGTATACACAGAACCTATTGGGCCTGGGCAAGGGGCTGTCGCGGATGCTGTTGCCCGCGCTGCGGAACGTAGTCAACCTGCCCATCACCGAGGCCGCTATCCAGTCGCAACTGCAGGCGCTGTTTGACCAGGTGGGCGCCCTGCGGGCGTTGCTCACCGACGCAGAGGTCACCAGCGTGCGGCTAGTGCTCAACCCAGACCATATGTCGCTGCAAGAGACGCAGCGCGCGCACACCTACATGAGCCTGTTTGGGCTGTCAGTAGATGCGGTGCTGGTCAACCGGGTGCTGCCTGCTGCGGTGACAGACCCATACTTTGGTCAGTGGAAGGCCGATCAATCGCGCTATCTGGGCCTGATCCGCCAGACCTTTGAGCCATTGCCGGTGATCGAGGTGCCCCTGCGCCGGCAAGAGGTGGTGGGCGTGCCTGCATTGCGCGAGCTCGCAGCCGAGCTCTTTGGCGAGACCAACCCGGCCAGTCGCCTGTCTGATGTGCAGACGCTGCGCTTTTTCGTCGAGGGCGAGCGGCAGCTGCTGGCGCTGCGCGTGAGCGGCGTGCCCGCTGGCGAGGTCGGTCTGGAAAAGCAGGGCAGCCTGTTGCGCGTCAGGCTAGGCCAACTGCGACGCTCGATCGTGCTACCAGACTACCTGGCCGGCCTGCAGCCCGCCTGGGCGAGACTGGCCGACGGCGAGCTGCAGGTGGCCTTTGAGGAACCAGAAAGGACAAACCGCTAGGCGGGGGGCTCTCCCCAGTCGGGCACCGGGAGCGGCTCGCCGCCGCGCAGGGCCGACTGGTGCGCGACGATGCCCGGCGCCATGAAGCGCGCCGCCTGCCACACGTGGATGCGTGGCTGTCGCCCTTCAGCGCAGGCGCTGACAAACTCGTGCACAAGATAGGCATGCGAGCCGCCATGCCCGCCCAGGTTGGCCGCCAGCGCAGGGGGCAGTGGTTCACGTGCGATGTTCACGTCAACCGCCGCCACGCCCTCGCGTGTACCCCAGCGACAGCCGCCCTCGTCCCACAGAAAACTGCCTTCGGTACCGAACAGCCGAAAGCCCTCGCGGCCGGGGTGGCCCACGCGCCGTAGCTCGGTGTGGCGCACCACCGCACCATTTGCCATGCGGTACAGAGCAACCTCGTTGCCAAAGACATTGCCCCAGTAGGCATCTCGCAAGAACCAGTCTTCGTCCGGTCGCTGGTAGCCCAGCGCCGAAACGCTCGCCACGCGTGTCTGCATGATGTCGACCATGCTGGCGGTGGCGTGGGTGGGATAGTGCATGGGGATAGCACCGCGTTTGTCGGGGCCCCATTCGCGGCCCCAGCGAGCGCGGTCGACCTGCCGCAGGTTGCTGTTAGGGTTGTCGAGATCGTGCCAGTACTCGCACTCGCCATAGGTCAGCTGGCCAAAGTCTCCTTGCGCGATGCGCTGCCGACAGTAGCTCACCTCAGCGCGATAGCAGGTGGTCTCGCCCAGCATATAGAGCTGCCCCGTCTGACGGACGGTATTGACCAGCGCATCCAGCTGTTCGAGCAGCCTTTCGCCATCGGGCCCATACACCGGCGGCACTGCCGAGTAGACATGCTTGCCTGCACGCAACACCTGCATGGCCTGCTCGGCGTGCAACCACGGCTGGGTGATCAGCACCACGGCCTCGATATCCGAACGGCATACCTCGTCGAGGCTGCGGTAGCATTCTGCCACGGCGCAACCGTGAGCCACTTTGGCCAGGCGCTCTGCATCGAGATCACACAGGGCCAGGCGATCGACCATCGGGTGATTGCGATACAGTTCGGCAAACTGGGCGCCAAACTGCCCTAGCCCCACCAGACAGACTGAGATGCCCATGGTCACCTCCCACCGACGAGATGGGCAGATGCTAACCGCAGTAGCGGCGCACGGCAAGGCGCGGCGCCCGAGACGACACCCGGGCCGCCGCGCCTCACAGAGAAGGCTCCTGCCGGCCAGCATCTAGCCGCTGCCGCGCCAGAGCCAGTGAGAGCGCGCTCGCGTGCGGCAGCACTCAGGCCGCGCGATCCTTGCGGCGCAGCAAGCCGCGCAGGCCGCGCTTGCTCTTGCTCTCGTGCATGGTTGGGCTGATACCAGCAAGACTCGCTCCACAGTTCTGGCAGTGCCGTGTGCCCAACGGATTGCTGTGTGCACACTTGGGGCAGTCCAAGAGCCCGGTGAGCGAAAGGTCCTTATCTCCTTCGGGTTGTCGCTCCATCGTCCTCTCCTCGCGTGGCCCGGTCTGGTCCCTGCGGGCCAGCTAGACATATTATAGCACATCCCTCGGCGCTTTTGGGGCATCTGCCGCGGCCCGCCTGCAGAACGGGAGCTCGCTGCGGCCCCTTGGCCTGCACTGAGCGAGCCGCTACAATGCCACCACTAGTGAGAGCGAGCGTCTATGATGCTGCGCGACGCAAAAGCCAGGGAAATCCGACGGCCCAACGCCAGCGCCCCGCGCAATTTGACGCAGGGCTCCGTGCGGGGGCAGGTGTTGCGTCTTGCAGTCTTTACGGGCGGTGAGATCGGCCTGTTTGGGCTGATGCCGCTGATCCTCGCCTATTGGGCGGGTCGGGTGGGCAGCCATGCCCTGGCCGGGGTGGCCTTGGGCACATCGCTCTATGTGGTGTTGACCAGCGTCTGCCGTGGTGTATCGCTGGGTGGCATGGCTCTGATGGCGCAGGCGATAGGCTCGAACGACCGTGAGGCCGCCGAGCGCGCCCTGATGCAGACGCTACTGCTGTTGGCGGCGCTGTGCGTGGCCCTCGCTGCCGTGGGCATCGTCTGGGGGCGCACCCTGCTGGGCTGGATGGGCGCCACAGGCGGCCTGCTCAACGCTGGCTATGCCTACCTGCACGCCATCATGCTGGGCCTATTGGCCATGGAGGCCCTGCCCTGCATGGATAATCTGGTGCGCGGCGCTGGATATGCTGAGTATACGTTATTGGCTAACCTGATCACTGTGGCGGTGATGCTACTCGCAGTGCCGTTGTTGGTCTTGGGCCTGGGGCCACTGCCAGCCCTGGGGGCGGCCGGCGCAGGTTGGGGCATGGTCATCGGCAGCCTGGCCGGAGCGATGGTCTTGTTCATCGTGATCGGGCGTGGCGCTGTGGGGGTCTCGTTGAGGCCCGCCGCCCTTGCACCCGATTGGCCACTGATCAGCGCCATTCTACGCATCGGCATGCCGGCCACACTGCAGCGCCTTTCGCTCAATCTGGCCAACGCCCTATTCATGACCCTGGTTACCTCTTTGGGCGAGGCGGTGTTGCTGGCCTACTCGGTGATCAACCGCATCAC
>JAAYDS010000323.1 GCA_012729155.1 Chloroflexota bacterium
CTCCTGAGCACAGAGGCCGATCCTCATGCTGTTCCTCACATGGCCGTCTCGCATCCAGACCAGGCGACTGTGTTTGTCACAGCCCGGACGCAAACCGGACTCGTGGACCAGAAAGCTGATATCCAGGCGCGTAGCCTCCTCTATGAGAGCCTTCCTCCTGTGGTTGCCCCATCGCGTGGAACCATACCCACCCACTCGTGTCACCTCGCTTGTAGGCCATTTACCGAAATAACCAACCGATACCAAGTTGTCGTGGTAGCTGCCTGTCCCTTGCGCCAGCCGACCCGTACTAGCGCACCACTGCGGCCTCGAGCTGAGACGCGTCGACCACGTGTTCGCCATCCCGCACGCCGATGCGCTCAGGGTCCATGGCCCAGTACCAGCGGTTACCTTCCTTCTCCGATCGGATGCCGAGGCCCCTCTTGGCCCGCTTGGCCGCATCGCGTGACACGCCCATGGCTTCGAGCTCTCTGAGGACCTGCTCGGACGGGCGTCGTCCGCCTGCCAGCAGCCCCGGCAGCAAGGCGGCAGCGCGCTCGTGCTGGCTGATGGCGCTGCCCTGCTCTGGTATGGCTGTGAAGGTGACGCCATCGTCGCCGATGACAAAGCCAATGGGTTCTGGCGTCGTCCCCAGGTTGTTCTTGATGACCGCAAGGCGGCGCACGTCGCTGCCTCCAGCCGGTACGTCAATGCCCCACACAACGCGAGCAGGCTGTACGATGGCCGACGACCCGCGTACGCGGTCCAGGTCGATGCCTTCTCTGGCATCGAGCGCCCCGCGCTTGCGGAGGTGGTGCGTCAGAATGACCGGTTTACCGCAGTCCCTGGCAATGACGGCTAGCGCCTTGACGATCCCAATGCTCTCAGAGCTGTTCTCATCGCCAGAGTTGGCGCCCCGCAGCGAGTCGATGATGATGAGCTTGATCTCGCGCCGCTCGGCGATCGTGGCCACGCGGTGCAGATGCTCTGGGTCATCGAGCTGCAGGTCGTCCAGCGGGTTCGCCAGGGGAGTGACCAGCCTATCCAGGGGTATCCGCCATTGCCTGGCCCGTTCCAGGTTGATGCCCTGAGCCGCCTCTGCCTCGCCCCATAGCACGACTCCCGTGCTCCAGACATAGGGCTGTCCATCGGGCCAGGGATCGCTCCGAATCACACTCGCCGCCAGCCGCAGGCAGAGCGCGCTCTTGCCGACGCCCGGCGCGGCCGCTACCAGCACCAGGTAACCGTTCGGCAGCCACTGTGGCCAGCTCCATGTCTGGGGCCCCAGCTCTCGACCCAGGTCAGCCCAGGTGATGAGGTGATCCTGAATGGCCTGGTCATGCAGGTCAGCCGCTCGCGCCAGTTCACGCCGTTGCTCCGCATCAAGGCTGGCCTGCACGATGGCGGGTCTGCCACCATTCTTGACCCACGAGACCACGAGCCGTCGCCAGCCATCGAAATGCCGGGCGTCGATCTGCTGCAGCTCCGCAGGCCCCACCTGGCCCGCCATCAGTCGTTGTACGATCTGGTTCTGCGTACTCTGGTTCATCGCCGCCCCCTGCCGGTCATGCTGTCGGCCGGCGAGCAGACGCGATGTACGCTGATGAGATCGGTCTTGTCCTGTCGCAGATAGCGCCGCAGCACCGGCAGGCTGCCGTGACCCATCATGCGTCCCAACGTGATCAGGTCGGCGCCGTTGCGCAACATCTCGATGGCAAAGGCTCGCCGGAAGCTGTGCAGCGTGGGCGCGGCGATGTCAGCCAACCGCGCGCGGCGCCGCACGATCTCTCGCAGGCCGGCATAAGTCAGCCGCGTAGTCGGCCCGCCTCGGTGGTAGGCCAACCACAACGGCCCATCTCCGCCAACGTGACGCCGCATCCTGAGATAGCGACCTAGCGCTCTGCGAGCGTTGGCGCCACAGATCACGACCCGGGGTGTGCGATTCTTGGCAGTCCGAATCAGGAGCGAGCCGTCGCGCAGATCCAGATCGCCAACATCCAGTGCGACCGCCTCGTTGGCCCTGAGCCCGGTGTCCAGCAAGACGAGCAGGATGCTGGCATCGCGCAGGTCGCGCTCACTGCGCTTACAGGTACCGACCATCGCCTGCACATCAGCCAGTGACACCGGCTCCAGCGGCTGCTGATCTACGTGCGGCGCGCGCAGCGCTGCCATCGGATCTCGGCCCAGCGCGCCCTCCCGCAACATGAAACGGGTGAACGCCCGAATCGCTCGCCAGTAGGCGTGGCATCCCCCCGGTGAGTGGCTCTCGGCCAGCTTGAGCATAAAGCCGCGAATGGCGTCGGGCATGAGCTCTTCTGGCCGCCAGATGCCTGACGCCGTCAGGTAATCCACGAATGGCCCCAGCTTTTGCGCATAGAAGCGCAGCGTCCCCTGGCGCCTCTGACCTGCCCGTAGGTCGGCTACGAAGGCATCGAGCTCCAGGCTGAGCCCCGACGGCCCCACGGCAGGCTCGTTCTCGCTTCTGTCCTCGCGTTGACAGGAGCCCTCCATCGCCCTAGTATGTGGGTATGGAAGACCTCTGCTGCCGGTAGAGCTCTGTCCATTGCCGCCGTGCTGCTGGTACCAGCCGGCGGCATCTCTTCTGACCTCTCCCATCGTGACCTCCCCTATTCCGTTGCCCCCGACTTCGCTTTCCGGCGCCCGGGTGACTTGCTACCATCGTATCATGGCGAAGGAATCGGAAAAATGGTTAACTCCAGCGAATCCTATGGCCTTTTTCGGGGCTCCCCATCAAGCGCAAATACCCTCCTCATAGAAAGGGACGGCTCGAATATGGTAGAAAAGAGCCTTCTAATGGGATAAACTGGGATATTTGGGAAAATGCTGCATCCGTATACGCGTCGATGCATGCATGCAATGCATCACAAATACCCTCGGATCGATGCAAGCTGCATGCAAGACCGTGGAATGCATCCTGGGGACCTCGTGCAGCGCTATCAGAGGTTCGGTGCGGGGTACGAAAGAGTGGGTGCTGCGACACGCCGTTTACTTGTGTTTGCGTCGCTTCTTGGGGCCATGACGCCAGGGCACGACCTCGGGACCCAGGCGATCACGAAGCTTTTTCACCAGTGATGTGACGGTGTCCGGTTCGTAGTTGAGTCGCTCGGCGATCTCCTTGGCGAACAATCCTTCTTGATACAGCTCGACGATGGCACGATGCTGCTCATGGGGGACCAGTGCATACCACCAGGGGTCGAGAGGTGGTAGCACAGTCTGGTCAATAGCTGCCTCTACTTCAGCAGTCTGCAGGTCTAGTTCCGTATCGATCATCCGCCACATCTCGGCTGTGTGAGGCCGCCAGCCTTCCTCCAGGTCGTCCTTCCAGTCTGGGCCCACATAGTGATACGTCCGATCCCATAAGCGCGAGATCCCTGTGGCATCCCTAAGGGACACCCAATCAGCAAGCGCGATCGTCTCAGCGAGTCGTTGATAACGATCCCTCGATCTGGACAGAACCCCTCCGATCCGCGAGGTGGTCAATGGCATTCCACGCCAGTCGTCTTGATAGATCCCGCAGGCAATGAGGAAGGGGTCGCCGGGGCATGGCCCCCACTCCATGGTCTGCCAGGCCACGTTAGGGTGAGCCATCCACGGGCTCGCCGCTCCCTGTTTGCGGGCAGGCCAGTCATATTGCACGACGTCCTTTACCCAGTGGTACCAGAAGACCGAGTCCATCACTCGCCGCGTGCGCACATACACCGTCAGCGACGCGTCTGCCTCCGACTCGGGCTGGGGCATGCCTTCTTCGATTCGCCAGGAGTCTGCTCTGTGGAATACGTGTTTCCTGGCGTCGTACCGCAGCACGACGGTGTAGGGTTCCACGAACGTGGCCATGTAGTAGTCTGCACGATCGAAGACACCTAGCTTCTCGACTGCGGCGCGCAATACCCGACGTGGCAAGCTCGGTCGCGATATCATGCTCTACCTCTTCGGCATGCGTCGGGGGTTCTCTTGGGCGCAACCTGAGCGCGCTGCCGTGCATGTTTGTGGTCGGACTCGGCATGGCACGCTGTACAAAACTTGCGCAGTTCAGCCTCCTTTGTCCGACAGCCGCTTCGACTGTCCGCTATTTACGCGGGCATGGCAGAAAGCTCGCGCCACGTGACAACAGAAGTCGCAACACAATGCCACTGGCCCCTGGCTTTGTCGATAGCACGTCGGCTGCTTCAGGGTCTTTGGGGCGCAAGGCGCCTAGGTGGCGGCAACAGTGGATTTGCGGCCTCGTCTGCACTCTCGTTCGACCACACGGTTGTGACTGGAGACTATAGAACTAACGTTCTATAGTCAAGCGAGACAGTCGGGCGCGGGAGCTGTAGGCTTGGCTTCAGCCCGGCTGCCGACGCAATCGCAGCGCGATACGGACTCTAGAGGATTCGGGGCAGCGCAGGTGAACAGTCTCCGGGCACGGCTGTCTCAGTAGCGCGATTGTCAATCGCCACCCGGGCCTTGGCTCAGCCAGTAGCGATGGTGTTGGCCTACTAGAGACGGCGTTCCATAGCCGGACTTGCAGCGTTTTGCGCTTTGGCCTCACAGCAGCCTGTCCACCGGCCCGCCTCGCTCGTGCGCCCGCTGCAGATCCGCCTCTGTCTGCGCCAGGTATCTTCTGAGCACGGCCAGTGAGGCGTGCCCCATCAGCCTCTGAAGCGAGTACACGTCCACATTGTTCCTCAGGCAGCCCAGCGCGAACGCCCGCCGAAAGCTGTGCAACGTGGGCGGCTCGATGCCGGCCTGCGTCGCCCGGCGCTCGATCATTGATCGCAGCCCAGCATACGTGAATCTTCCGCCCTCATCGGTGGCAAAGAGCGGCTCGCCGTCCTGAGGTTCGCCTCGCTTGCGGAGGTACTTGAGCACCGCCCGCCGGCTGGTCACGCCCAGAAAGGTCACGCGCGGCTTGCCCCCCTTGCCCGATCGAATCAGCAGCGAGCCAGAGCGCAGGTCGGCATCGCCGTAGCTGAGCGCCGTAAACTCGGACGCCCGACAGCCGCTGTCCAAGAGTGCCAGGATGATGGCCGCATCGCGCAAATCGAGCAAGCGTCCGCTATTGCACGCGGTCAGCATCGCACGCACGTCGTCCATGCTCACCGGCTCCAGCTGCTC
>JAAYDS010000324.1 GCA_012729155.1 Chloroflexota bacterium
CTCTCATCGACGTACCCCCATCTGCTTTTCTCCAAGTCGGCCGAGTTCACCGAGAACTTGCCAGATATGCAGATGAGCAACAAGATGTTCGGCGCTATCTATGCGCTGACATTGCTGGTGGGTTCCGTTGCCCTAATGAACACCATGGTGATGAGCGTATACGAACGCACTCGCGAGATCGGTGTTCTGCGGGCCCTCGGCTGGCGCCGGCGCCATGTGTTGGTGCAGATGCTCTCCGAGTCAGTCATCCTGACACTCTTGAGTGGGGTGGTGGGCATCTTGGTTTCCATGGCGCTCATGGCTGTGCTGCGACGTCTGCCTGGCGTTGGCCTGTACGGCCCCATGTTTATCGTGCCGCCCAAGGTTGCCCTGCAGGCCCTGATCATCTGCGTGGGGCTGGGCTTGTTGGGTGGCCTGTACCCTGCCTGGAGAGCGACGCGCTTTAGCCCCGTCGAGGCCTTGCGCTACGAATAGTCTGGCGCGGGCCTCGTGTCGTCGGCACCGATGGGCGCTTGGTGAGGACGCACGGGCGACGTATAATCAACACGAGACCTCAAGAATTGAACCATAGGTGCATCAATGGATGATCAGACGTCGGGTGGCAACATCGTTATCAGGGTTCTGTTGGGGCTGTTGGCCGCGGCAGTCGTGTTTGTGCTTGGCCTGGGCAGTGGCGCAGGCATCATGTGGCTGGCGGGCTCCGACTCTAGCGCAAAGCTGGGCGGCCAGAGCGCCGAGCCTAGTACCTGGCAGCAAAAGGGTCAGCTCCTCGATGACATCCGCGAGATCCTGCAAGATGAGTACATTGAGCCCGCCGCTCTGGATGATCAAAGGATGATCTATGGCGCGGCCGCAGCCATGGTGGCCGCCGTGGGCGATCCGCACACGGCCTTTGTGGAGCCAGCCGCGGCTGCCATCCTCGATGAGGACATGCAGGGCTCGTTCGAGGGCATTGGTGCCACCGTCGATATGGTCGATGGGAAGGTGGTTATTGTGCGCCCGTTGCCCGGCAGTCCCGCTGAGGGCGCGGGCATCAAGGCGGGCGATGTGGTCTTGGCGGCCAACGATGCATCGCTTGAGGGGCTGTCGCTGACTGATGCCATCACATTGATCCGTGGCCCACGTGGCTCAAAAGTGGCGCTACTGATACAACGCGAGGGGGTGGCCGAGCCCTTTGTGGTCGACGTGGTGCGCGACCGGATCGAGCTAGAGACGATCGAGTACCGCATGCTCGACGATAACATCGCCTACGTGCGTTTGGCCGAGTTCAACGCCATAGCTGGCGACAAGCTTGACGACGCCCTCAAGGAGTTGATGGCAGCCAACCCCCAGGGCCTTGTCGTCGACCTACGCGACAATCCAGGCGGGTATCTCCATGTCGCCGTTGCAGTGGCTGGTCAGTTTCTTGAGCCGAATACGCTGATCCTGACCGAGCAGTTGCGCGACCGCCCTGCTGAAGAGTTTCGTGTGCGCGGTGCGGGCCGTGCTACCAAGGTGCCTCTGGTCATCCTGATCAACGGGGGCAGCGCTTCGGCGTCAGAGATCGTTGCTGGCGCGGTGCAAGATCACGAGCGCGGCACGCTCGTGGGCGAGACTAGCTTTGGCAAGGGCTCTGTGCAGCAGACGCACACCCTCAGCGACGGCTCGAGTCTGCGCGTCACCATCGCGCGCTGGCTGTTGCCCGATGGGCGTAACCTGGATGGTGATGGCATCGTTCCTGACGTTGAGGTCGAATACACTGTTGAGGACTTTGAGGCAGACCGAGACCCGCAGCTAGAGACAGCGGTTGAGCTGTTGCAGCGTCAGGGGCGTTGACATGGCCAGGACGAACAAGCGCGAGCTAGAGCATGGCGGCAACCGGACGATCGCCAATAATCGCAAGGCCTTCCATGACTATAGTATCGATGACCGCTACGAGGCTGGCATCGTTCTCGCCGGGTCAGAGATCAAGTCGATTCGTGCTGGCCGCGTCAATCTGCGCGACAGCTATGTGGCCTTTCGCGATGGTGAGGCCTGGCTGGTCGGCACGCATATCTCGGGCTACAACCAGGCCAGCTACCTTGACCATGAGCCGTTGCGTGACCGCAAGTTGTTGCTGCACAAGCAAGAGATTGCGCGTCTGCGAGCACGCGTTGAGCAGCGTGGCTATACGGTGGTGCCGCTACGGCTCTACCTGAAGGATAACCGCGCAAAGGTAGAGATCGGTCTGGCGAGGGGCAAACGCGAGTATGACAAGCGCGAGGCTATCGCCGAACGAGACAGCAAGCGGAGCATCGAGCGCGAGCTGAGAGAGCGCTTGCGCTGAGCAGAATCGTGATAGATCGAGCGGGGAGGGTCAAAGACCCTCCCCGCTCGCTGCCTAGAGGTAGCGCCCGATGAGCGGCCGGAGCATCTCGACGCGATCGGGCGGCATCTGATCGCGAGCAGTCATCAGGGCTCCCGCCAGCGCTGATCCGCATCCACATGCGCGCTCGGCCATTGCCACACGCTTGACGGCGCCCCGGATGATGCGTTTGGCGGCTTCTACGTTGGCCTGCATGTTAGCGACCACCATATCCACCGTCACCGATTCTTCGCTCTCGTGCCAGCAATCATAGTCGGTGACCATTGCCACCGTGCAGTAGCAGATCTCGGCTTCGCGCGCCAGTTTCGCCTCGGGCAGGGCGGTCATGCCGATGAGATCACCGCCGATCTGCCGATAAAAGTGAGATTCGCTCTTGGTCGAGAACTGGGGGCCCTCCATGACGACCATGGTGCCCCCGCGGTGCATGGGGGCCTGGGCCTGGATGCCGGCCTGGTAGACGATCTCGCTCAACACGGGGCAGAACGGCTCGGCAAAGGCGATGTGCGCTACGATCCCCTCGCCGAAAAAGCTCGCAGGGCGCACGCCCTTGGTGCGATCGATGATCTGGTCGGGGATCACGATCTGACGCGGGGCCAGCTCCTCGCACAGGCTCCCCACAGCACTGATCGACAGGATATGCGTTACCCCGAGTGATTTGAGCGCCCAGATATTGGCTCGTGCAGGCAGCTCGCTGGGGCTGATGGTGTGACCGCGCCCATGACGAGGTAGAAACGCCACGCGCACTTTCTCGAGGTCGCCGACAACGATCTCGTCACTGGGCTTGCCATAGGGTGTATCGGGCCACACCGTTTCGACGTTCGTTAGGCCTTCGATCGAGTACAGCCCGCTGCCGCCGATCACACCGACACGCACCTGCTCCATAACCGACACCTCCCTGATGGATGCCTCACCAGTATAGTACCAGCCTGGTAGTGACTCAAGC
>JAAYDS010000325.1 GCA_012729155.1 Chloroflexota bacterium
CGGTCAGGGTGACCGACGTGCCATGGTTGAACACCTCAGAGCAGTCGCTGCCGCAGCTGATGCCTGCGGGCGAGCTGGTGACGGTGCCTGAGCCGGTGCCGGCCTTGGTGACCGAGAGGGTATAGCTGTTGAGAGTAAAGGTGGCCTCTACCGACTTGGCAGCGTCCATGGTGACGGTGCAGGCGCTCGTGCCAGTGCAGCCCGAGCCACTCCAGCCGGTAAAGGTGGAGCCGGTAGCCGCTGCAGCGGTCAGGGTGACCGCGGTGCCATGGTTGAACACCTCAGAGCAGTCGCTGCCGCAGGTGATGCCTGCGGGCGAGCTGGTGACGGTGCCCGTGCCGGTGCCGGCCTTGGTGACCGAGAGGGTATAGCTATTGAGAGTGAAGGTAGCCTCTACCGACTTGGCGGCGTCCATGGTGACGGAGCAGGCGCCCGTGCCAGTGCAGCCCGAGCCACTCCAGCCGGTAAAGGTGGAGCCTGCTGCGGCGGTAGCGGTCAGGGTGACCGACGTGCCGTCATCATAGAGCTCAGAGCAGTCGCTGCCGCAGGTGATGCCTGCGGGCGAGCTGGTGACGGTGCCTGTGCCGGTGCCGGCCTTGGTGACCGTGAGGGTATACTGCGCCAGCGTGGCGCTGACCTCGCCATCGATCACCGTGAGGCTGGGCAACAGGTTGACATAGGTGCCAGCCGCCGCCATCGCGCTCAGGCTCAGGTCGAGCGGGCTGACGCCAGCGTCAACCACGTCAAACACGATGGTGATGACCACCGTCTTGCCTGCGGCCCCGCTGGCGTTGGCCCCGTTGAACACGAGCGAGCCGGTGTCGACACTGACATCGTTGACCACGCCGGTAAAGCCTGTGGGCGGCGCACCGCTGTAGCTGACATAGGAGAGGATGTCCGGGTCCCAGGTCAACGTGGCACTGTAGCTGCCCAACAGGTTGTTGGGAGCCTCCATGCCGCCCATGTCGATGGCAACCTCGACCTCGATCTGGTCGCCCACCGCAGGTGCGGCATCATCCGGCGTGGCTGTCGCCGTCACGCCCTCAGCCGGTGCCGCCACCACCTGACCATCGGTCACCACGATGCCCGGCAGCACGCTCACAAAGGTGAGCGCCGCGGCCATGGCGCTAAAGTTCAGGTCTAGGGCGGTCGTGCCGGCGGCCACCACGTCGTAGGTGACGGTGAGGACCACCGTCACGCCCGCTGCACCGGTGGCGTTGGCGCCATTGAACGTGAGCGAACCGCTGGCGGCGCTGCCGGTGTTGACCACGCCGGCGAACCCGATGGGCGCGCCGCTGTTGCTGACGTAGGTCAGCACGGTTGGGTCCCAGGTCAACGTGCCGGTATAGCTGCCCAGCAGGTTGTCAGGGGCGCTGACGCCTGTCATGTCGATTGTGACGGCCACGGTGATCTGATCGCCCACTTTGGGCGTCGCGTCAGACGGCGTCGCAGCGGCCGACACGTTGCCGGTCAGCGCCAGCACGGGCATGGCCCCCAGCCCCATGGTGTAGAGGAGCGTCAGGGCGAGCGCCAACAGATGCCAGCGCGCCCTTGTGCGTACAGGTCTCATGTGTCTGCCTCCTGAGCCGGTCGGCTCTGCTGACGTGAGGTGCCAGGGTTGAGCGCTATCATGGCGTGCATCCTGGTGGCGGTGTGACACTCAAGGGGCAGCTGCCTGTCTCGATGGGGAAGGGCACCACCGTGCCGACGTCATACGAGAGGATGATCAGCGCGTCGGTCGAGTTGACCAGACCATCGCCGTTGACGTCGCCACAGTTGAGCGGGCAGAACGCGGTGGTGTCGTTGCCGATGTCGGCCGACAGGATGATCAGCGCGTCGGTCGAATCGGCCGCGCCGCTGTCGTTCACATCACCCAGCGAGCCCTCGGGCGGCGCCCCTGGTTCGATCAGATAGCTGTGGTCGACCCTCCCGTTGATGCCGCCGCCGCCAGCCTCTGAACGCACGTACTCAACCTGTGCGCCATCGGGCGCCACGGTCACGCGCACATGCCCGCCGCTAGGCAGGTTGCCGCCATCGACCGCATAGGGGCTGTCGGCATACAGGTCAAAGCCCAAGTCATTCATGCCGGCCCCAGGCACCAGCTGGTAGGCGATGCCGTCGATCTCTTCATGCACAAACTGATGGTCGTGCCCGTGGAAAAAGGCCGATACCCCGTTGGCCACCATCAGTTGGTGGACGGCGTCGTCGCCCCAGCCGGGGCGCTTGGAGTCAAAGATCCATTCAGCGAGCGCGTTGCGCCCGCCCCACTCAAAGTAGGGCGCTGCCTCGGCGCCGCCGCGCACATAGCTCGGCGTGCCAGCTGCCCCCGAGACCTCGAGCAGCCCGCCAACCATATGGTGTGCAAAGACAAACTTGAAGGGAGCGTCGCTCTGCTCAAGCGTCTGCTTGAACCACTCGAACTGCTCCTGGCCCAGCGTCCAGTTCCACTGGTCGCCGCTGACCGCCTCGTCGTCATCCTCGCCCGAGCCCATGATGGTGCCATAGGGCTTGACCATGGTGTATTGGAACGGGTCGAGCACCACAAAGAGCGCGTCGCCCCACTCCCAGGCGTAATAGTCCTCGCGGAACTGATCGCCGCCTACCTCGGGCAGCAGGTCTTCATTGCCGGTGTAAAAGCCGTCGGGGACGGGGTTGGCAAAGTAGGCCTTGCGCGCCTTGATGCTCCCCAGCGCCTTGCTAAAGGGCGCGTCGTCCAGGTTCCAGCCCTCTTCGTTCTCATGGTTGCCGATCACCAGGAACACTGGCGCCGAATGGCCATAGTTGCCGAAATAGGGCCGCTGCGCCTCATAGATCGCGTCGACCCCGGCCTGGTTGGTGGCGTCGATGATAAAGGCGTCGCCCAGGTCGAGGTGCAGGTCTGGCTCGTCTGCCGCCACGTTCATCGTGGTCTGCTCATAGCGCTCGGGGGTGTTCCCCGAGAAGGTCTGCCCCAGGTGCGAGTCAGACGTGATGGTGAAGGTGAACGTCTGGCCAGGCCCGCGTTGGGTGTGGAAGCTGAACTCGGCGCTGCTGAGCCAGGCCGACGACCCATCGGGTTGGAACGCGAGCCGATAGTAGTACGCCGTGTCGGCGTCGAGGCCATCGAGCACCAGCTTGACGGGCTCTCCTGCCGTCACCGCCTCGGTGAGCGTGCTGCCGCTGGTATAGACGCCAGACGCCGTGCCATACTCGATGTAGGCGTCGCCATCCTCAGACATGAGCAAGCTCGCTGTGATGGCGTTGTTAGTGGGGCGCCCCAGCACGATGTTGTAGGTATCGGGCGAGAGGATCGCCTCACTGCCAAAGGTGGCGAGCGTCGCCGCCCACCTGCGGCTGGTGATGCCCGTCTTGCCCGCGCTGTACTCGCCCGTGGCAGCGACGATGCGATAGCCCAGCGACACCGTCCAGTTCGTATCGGCGGTGCCACCGGTGGTGCCCGCGCGCGGCCCCGACAGGAACGAGTTGCCCCAGGCGCCAGCCGCGTCCTCAGAGGGGCCTTCGGTGCCGATGACGCTGATCAACAGCTCGTTGGGCTGCGACGTCATGCCCGTGGGGCCCACTGTGGGGGCCGTGCCCGAGGGCGTCTGCTGGTCGGCCAGCAGGGGGTTGGCCTGCGCCTGATCAAGGGCGCCTGCCGGCCCCAGCCCGCCGAACACGCTGGCCACCGCCGCTCGCGCCGTCACCGCGGGGTTGCCCGTGATGGTGATGGTGCCGCCCGACGGCAGGGCGGTAACATTGTAGGCCGCGAAGATATAGGTGCGGCCGTTGCCATAGTTGACGGCCATGGCCGCCTGCTCGTAGGTGTTGCCCACGCTGTCGGTCACCCCTACCGCGAGGTTCTGATCCGGGTCGGTGGCATAGCCCACGATGATGGCATCGCCGGCCGCTACCGCCGCTGTCGTGGTGATCGTCAGCGTGGTGCCCGAGCTCTTGACGGTGGCAGTACCGATATCGCCGATGTAGGCGATCGCGTCGGCGGCCACCACTGCAGATTCTTGCGCCGCCTCCACCTCATCATCGGCCAGGGCCAGCGGCGCGCCCAGCCCGGCGGTCATGACAAAGACCAGCAACAACGCCAGCCAGTGCCTGCCGAAACGACTCCAGAGACGTCTCATGGTCTTCCTCCTGATTCGCACAACAAGACAACCGGCGCGCGAACAGCTCGCGGCGCCGTCACGGCACACACCCTGGTGGCGGGGTCACGCTGATGGGGCAGCCAGGCTGGCCCACCGGCTGAGACACCGGCAAACCCACGTTGAACGAAAGCACGATCAAGCCATCGACAGAGTTGACATAACCGTCCTCATTGACGTCGCCGCA
>JAAYDS010000042.1 GCA_012729155.1 Chloroflexota bacterium
ATGCGCACCACGCCCGTGGTGATGCTTGGCCTTGCGGCGCTCGCAGCTCTGCGGCCCAAGACGGAATCGCGCGTGCCCATGGTGGCGCTGTTGGCCTTTTCACTGGGCTATGGCGCATTGATGACCATCAGCCTGAAAAAGTTCGATCGATACCTGCTGCCAGTCTTTCCGCTGCTGTGTGCTCCTGCAGCGGCGGGGCTGTTTGCCTTGGCCGATCGCATCAGGGCGCGGCATACGGCTCAACACTGGTTAACCTGGGGCGGCGCGCTCGGCATGGTGGTGCTCTATGCGCTGATGATGCTGCCTGCCGCTCCTTACTACACTGCCTACTATAATCCGCTGGTCGGTGGCGCCAGGACGGCTCCCCGCGTGTTGCTTGTGGGGTGGGGCGAGGGCATGGAGCAGGCAGCTGCCTATCTCAACGCCAAGCCAAGTGCCGCCGAGCTGCACGTCGCCAGTATGAGTTCTAGTGAATTCGAGCCTTTCTTTCTCGGGCGCACTACTGAGGCGAGCACAACACCGCTGGTCGATCCCGATTACTTTGTTACTTATGCCAGCCATGTGCAGCGGCGGTTTGTGCCCGAGCTGATGGAGCAGCTCGAGGGGCAAGAGGCAGAGTTTGTGGCGCGGGCCCCTAACGGCCTGGCCTATGCCTGGGTGTATCCCAACCGTGTCTACCGTGACGAGATCGACGAGGTGCTGGCGCAGTTGTCAGCGGCTAAGGGTGAGGAGCTGGTTGTGGTGAACACGTCGGCGCTGGCGGTGCGGTCCGGTCGAGAGGTGCATACCATCATTACCGAGCGGAGCGACTATTTGCTGACGGAGCTGGATTGGCTTCGCTCGCGCCACCATGCCGTCTGGCTGCTCACCTTCCCTGGCACGCATGATGTCTCGAGTGCCGCTCTACGACGTAGCCTTATGTCGTTGGCAACTCCCAAAGAGACCATCGTTACAGAGCATGTGCAGGCAACCCTGTTCGAGTTTGGTGATGGGGCGTTTGTGTGGAAGGCGGGGCCCTCTGCCCGTCTCTGCCGGGTGGGCTCTGAGATCGAGTTTCGCGGCCATGCGCGCTTTCCTGAGTCTGCACAACCGGGCCGCGCCCTCACCCTGGCACTCTACTGGCGAGCTGAACGTGCACCTGCCGCCAACTACAAGGTGTTTGTCCATCTGGTGGGCGCCGACGAAAAGATCGTTGCTCAGAGTGATGCCGAGCCTGAGGGCAACACGCGCCCAACTAGCCGCTGGCATGCGGATCAGATGGTGCTTGATGTTCATACGCTCCAGGTCCCAGCCAACACGCCGGCGGGCGACTATGCGCTCTATGTGGGCATGTACAATCCGAGTACGATGGAGCGCTTGCCGATCCTGGACGAGGGGGGCACACGCGTGCCCGACAACAGGTTGCAGATTGCCACGGTGGATGTGACGCGCTAGATACTCACTTCTTGGCGCTGCGCCACTTGTTGATCTGCTCTTTCGAGGTAACTGATGCCGCGCGTTGGGCCTGCTTCTGTTCAGCTGCTACCTGCCCGGGGTCTATGCCGGCTGGGCCGTGCACCGCGAATGATGAGACGAGACGAGAGGTGTTGACGCTGCCACAGGCCGGGCAGGGCGGCGCCTCGGCGCCTTGCGCACTGATCATCTGGCGGTACAACTTGTCAAACGTTTCGCCACAATCGATACAGCGAAACTCATAGACCGGCATGGCAGCCCCTTCAACTTGATCTGCCTGCAATATTACCCATGATGTGGGTGATCGCCAAGCGGCGACGACACAGGAGGTAACGCCGGATGCAAACGATGAGAGCGGTGGTTTTCGAGGCTCCTGGAGAGATCGCGGTGAGGGAACGCGCTATTCCTCAACCATTGACTGACGAGGTTCTGATCCGTGTGGCGGCATGCGGCATTTGCGGCACCGATCGACATATCATGCACGGTGAGTTTGCCACGCGACCGCCGGTGGTCATCGGACACGAGTACGCTGGCACAGTGGTAGCGGTTGGGCCTGGCGTGGCCGACCTGTGCGAAGGCGACCCCGTGGCGGTCGACCCCAACATCGTATGCGGGCAGTGTCGGCCGTGTCTGCGGGGGCAGGTACATATGTGCCGCAACCTGGCGGCGCTGGGCGTCAACCAGGATGGTGGCTTTGCCGAGTACGCCATTGCTCCCCGCAAGCAGTGCCACCGCCTGCCTGCAGGCGTCTCGCTGCGCGATGGCGCCATGGTCGAGCCGCTGGCCTGTTGCATCCACGGGATGGATTTGGCAGGTGTGCGCACGGGCGACCGTGTGGCGGTGATCGGCGGTGGCGCCATCGGCCAGTTGCTGGCGCAACTGGCTCGCCTCTCAGGAGCAGCGACGGTTTTGGTAAGCGATATGGTGGCGGCACGGCGCAAGCTCGCCAGAGAACTGGGCGCTGACCTCGTCTGGGACCCGGCTGACGGCGATCCCACGCAGTGCGGCGGTCCGCTCGCGGGGGGCGTCGACGTGGTGATCGAGGCCGTTGGCTCGCGCATCACCAACAGCCAGGCCATCGCCTGGGCAGCGCCAGGTGGCACGGTGTTGTGGTTTGGCGTCACACCGCCCGGGCATCTGGTCGAAGTAGAGCCCAACCTTATCTTTGAGAAGGAACTGCGCATCCAGGGCGCACGCATCAACCCCTTTACTCACGGCCGGGCTGTGGACCTTCTGGCGGCCAGGCGTGTCAACGTGGCGCCGCTGATCACTCTGGAGATCGGACTGGAGGCCCTCCCGGGCGAGCTGGCCAATCCAAGCCCGAACCAGACCAAGATCGTGGTGGTCCCCTGATGGCCAAAGCGGTTCTGTTCGACCTCTTTGGGACGTTGGTAGCGTATGATGGCATCGAGGCAGGCACGCTCAAAGGGTGGACAGCCATCTACCAGGCGCTGGCCCTGCAAGGCCTTGAATGGCCCTACGAGGCTTTTGCGCCCGAATGGGAACGGCAGTTCAACACGCCGCTGGACCTGCGCGATGACTGTGACGCTTCTCTCTTTGTGGGCAAGCTGGTGCGGCTGCAGCGCAGCCTCGGCCTGGCCGCTGATCTGACTGTGGCGCGTACAGCGGCAGAGGCCTGCCTTGCCGCCTGGAGCGAGCATGTCTGCCTGCCTGATGACGTGTTGCCCACGCTACGGGCCCTGCGCCCGGCCCATGCTCTGGCCTTGGTGACCAACTTTGATCATCCCACGCATGTGCATGCGTTGCTCGAGCAGTATGCGCTCAGCTCGTGGTTTGATGCCATCATCATCTCGGCCGAGTTACGGATCGACAAGCCTGACCCGCGCATCTTTGAGCATGCTCTGAGGGCTGTTGGTGTGCAGGCCAACGAGGCGCTGATGGTGGGAGATAGCGTCAGCGCCGACATGGCCGGCGCTGACGCTGTGGGATGCCAGCCTGTGCTCATCGACCGGTTGGGCTGGCACCCGAGCTATCAGGGACGTCGCATCGAGACGTTGAGCGACTTGCTCGACCTCGTCTAGATGCTCGCCATGGAAAGCTGCTGACGGCCTACAGCTCAAGGCCCATGAGGTGCCGATGCGCCCAGCGCAGCTTGGCCTCCCAGAAGGCCGGCACAGCCGCATGGTTGTGATAGGGATAGACGGCGATCTCTTTGGGTGCGCGAATCTGGTTGTAGGCCGCAAAGACGGTGGAAGGCGGACAGATATCATCCTGGAGCCCCACGCTCAACAGCGTTGGACAGGCGATCCAGCCTGCCAGGTTCATGTTGTCAAAGTAGCTCAGTGTGTGCCACACTTGATCGTAGCGTTCTGGATAGCGGCGCAGGTATTCAGCGATCTCCAGGTAGGGGTCACGCACGGCAATGTCGACAGCCCGCTTGTAGTGACATAGGTAGGGCACTTCGGGCATGGCCAGGGCGGGGCGCTCGTCCAGCGCTGCGACGGCCAGCGTCAGCGCGCCGCCCTGACTAACGCCCGTCACGCCGATGCGTGCGGCGTCGACCTCGGGGCGGGTGACGAGCCAGTCGAGCGCGCGCACACAGTCCATGAACACGCCTCGATAGTAATACGTCTCGGGATCAAGGATGCCCAGCGTCATCCAGCCCTTGACATGGCCGCCGGCGTAATGCCCAGGGTCGCTGCTGTTGCCCGACTGGCCGCGCGTGTCGACCGTCATGACGGCATACCCTTGCGCCACCCAGCTAAGGCATTCGTGCAGATCGTGCTTGGCGCCGCTGTAGCCGTGGTATTGCACCATGGCAGGGAAGGGGCCATCACCCTCTGGCAGCACATACCAGGCGCAGATGCGAGCACCTCGCCAGCCATCGTAGAAAACCTCGAACGGCCTAGCCCTTAGTAGCGGGTAGGTGACCGGGTGTACCTCAGCATTGAGCGGCGCCTGGCGGCTCTCGGCACGAGTGGCGTCCCAAAAAGCGTCGAAATCGGACTCGCGCGTGAGTGCAGGGCGATAGGCACGCAGTTCGTCGATGGGCAGATCGTACAGGGCCATATGGATACTCCTGGTAGATATGCTAGCCCCAGAGGCCACCAAAGCAGCCCCTGGCAGACCACGATGGTGGGATGTCAGGCCATCGCCTCTGCGATGGCCTTGCGGTTGGCGGCCAAGAGCCGCTCGAACATGGCGTTGACGCGCGTGTTGACCACGTGACGGCCCGCCGGGTCGGCATCGTGCCAGGCGAGCGAGCGAGTGATGCCCTCAGCAAATGGTA
>JAAYDS010000326.1 GCA_012729155.1 Chloroflexota bacterium
AGTGTGACCAGTTCACGGTTGGCACCGCGCCTGAACCCAAGCACCCCAAACACGCCCAAGATGAGGGCCATCAACACCACCTGATCGATGGTCACGGTGGCGGCACTACCCATGGCGCCCTCCTTTGGCGATACTCACCAGCTCTTCGGCGATCCGCGCAGCGGCCCGAGGCTTGCTCAGAGCCCGCGCAGCCAGCGACATGCGCTGCAACGCCTCACGATCGCCCAGCAGCCGCTCGAGGGCGGGCAACAGCTCCTGAGCCAGGCGATCATCCTCCAGCACAATGGCAGCGCCAGCATCGGCCAGATAGGCGGCGTTGACGCGTTGGTGTTGCCCGGCATAGGGATAGGGCACCAAGACGGCAGGCAACCCCACTGCCGGAAACTCGCCCAGCGTAGCCGCCCCCGAACGTGCAATGACGAGATCGGCCGCCGCCAGCGCCAATACCATCTCTTCATGCAGATAAGCGTATACATGATAGCGCGCCTGCAGCTCGGCGGGCTGCTGTGCCCGCATGGCCAGGCACTCGTCATAGTCCACCAAGCCCGTGATGTGCAGCACCTGCACCCGTGGCAGCAGGCGAGGCAGCGCCTGCTGCAGCGCCTGATTGATGGAGCGCGCCCCACGGCTGCCACCCATCACAAGAAGCATCGGCGTGTCTCTCTCCAGGGCCAGGGCCGCCCGCGCATCATCACGCGAGGTCTCAAAGAGCACGCGCCGCACAGGATAGCCCGTCACCACAGCGCCCGGCAGGTGCTGGGCGGCCGGCTCGAACGAGACCGCCACGCGCGTGGCGATGCGCGCCAGCGCTTTGACTGCTAGGCCCGGCTCCATGTCAGGCAGATACACCAGGAGCGGCACTCGCCGTAGCCAGGCAGCCAGGGCCATCGGCACCGACACAAACCCGCCAGTGGCCAACACAGCTGCCGGTCGCCACCGCCGCAACAATCCACGAGCCTGCCAGGCGCCACGCAAGATCAGCCATCCGCTCTGCAGCGCTTGCAGGGGGTTGGCGCCCCGCAGCGGCCCGGTCGACACGGCTGCGTAGCCATATGCAGTGCGCCCCACAATGTCGCGCTCGACACCCTCATGGCTGCCGACCCACAGGATGTCTTCTGCCTTGGCGCCTGCCGACGGCTGATCCAGCACGGCCTCTAGAGCCGACAACGCCGGATACACATGCCCCCCTGTGCCGCCTCCGGTGACCATCAGCCTCATTGCGTCGCCTCTGCTGCGATGGTGGCCTGCCGCGAGATATTGACCAGAATGCCCAGCGCCGCCAGGCCCGAGACGAGCGCAGAGCCGCCATAGCTCATGAAAGGCAACACCGTGCCCGTGATCGGCACGGTGTTGGTGACAACGGCCAAATGCAGCAGCGCTCGGCAGATCTCCCAGCTCACCAGACCCACAGCAAGCAAGCGCCCAAAGGTATCAACGCTGCGCAGGGCCACCGCAAAGCCACGCCAGGCCCAGGCAACGTATAGTCCGATAGTAGCCATGGCCCCCAGGAACCCGAGCTGTTCGGCCACCATGGCGAACATAAAGTCGGTATGGGCCATCGAGTGCAGGTTACGGTTCTCGATGCCTTGCGCCAGCCCCGTGCCGAACAGCCGACCGTTATTGAGCGCTACCATGCTGCGCACGGCCTGATAGCCCTTGTCCCAGGGGTCGTTGAGTGGATTCATAAAGGCCACGATGCGCTGCTGCCGCCAAGACACCAGCAGAGCCAGCGCAGCTACGACGGCTGCGCCCAATACAAGCAGCGCCAGGAGCTGCCGTGCATTTGCACCGGCTACAAAGAGCATGACCATACAAGTGACACCCAGGAGCATGGTTGTCGAAAGGTCGCGCTGCAAGACCACCAGGCCGCATGAGATGGCCAGGATCATCGCCGCCGGCAGCATGCCGGTGCGAAACTGCTTGAGTCGACCACCAGCCGCGCTGAGCCATGCGGCCAGATAGACAATGACACCGTATTTGGCCAGCTCAGTAAGCTGACCACGCCCCACCTGGCCGATGTCCTCTTCGCGCGTGAACAAAAAGCGCCCCTGCATAGCCGCCATCAACACCAGCATCGCCAGTGTCAACAGACCGATGGGCACCACAAAGCGCCGGTAAAGACGATAGTTGATGCGTGATACAAAGAGCATGGCGCCGAGCCCGATGAGCGCAAAAGTCAACTGACTGCGAAAGTAGGTGTCGGCCCCCCCCTCAAAAAGGGGGTTGATGTAAGGCAGTTCCTTCGAGGTGCTGAACGTCATCACCAGACCGAGGGCTACGAGCGCCAGCGTGATAATGACAATGCCCCAGTCTGACTTGGCGCGCCGCCACAGGATGCGACGCAGGTCACTGGCGGTCATGGCAGGCTCCTTACCAGGTCGCAAAAGGCCTCTCCACGCTCCTCGAAATCGCGATAGGCGTCAAAGCTTGTGCCGCCAGGCGAGAGCAGCACCACGTCGCCAGGTTGGGCCAACGCATGGGCAATGGTGACCGCCTCAGCAAGGTCGTCGGCCCGCCGAATGGCGGGAGAGCACTGGCCCAGCGCGCTCAGCGCGCCCTCTACCAGGCCGGCGCATTCGCCAAACAACACCACGGCACGCGCTCGCTGTGCGGCCCAACGTGCCCATTCATCCCAGGGCAGATGTTTGTCTCGCCCACCCGCCAAGAGCACCACCGGCTCATCAAAGGCCTTGAGGGCCGCCACAGCGCGCTCGGGCGAGGTGGCAATAGAGTCATTGACCCAGGTAACACCATGCACTTGCCGCACCACCTCAAGGCGGTGAGCCACCCCGCTAAAGGTGCGCGCCACAGCGGCCATGGCCTCAGCCGAGGCCCCTGCTGCGGCCGCGCCACAACAGGCCGCCAGCACATTGGCGACATTGTGCTCGCCCCGCAGCAACAACTCGCTGCGTCGACAGACGACCTGCTCGCGGCCCAGCCAGCGCAGCGACAGGCGGTCACCACGCAGATAGGCACCCTCTTGCGTTGGCCTCTGCAGGCTAAAGGTCAGACATCGGCCGCGCACGAGCCCATCGAGTTGGCGCGAAAGGGGGTCGTCTTCATTGAGCACCGCCCAGTCGTCAGCCTGCTGATACCTCAGGATCTGACTCTTGCACAACACATAGTCGTCCATGGTCGGGTGGCGATCCAGGTGGTTGGGCGTGATGTTGGTCACCACCGCCACCCGCGGGCTCCA
>JAAYDS010000327.1 GCA_012729155.1 Chloroflexota bacterium
AACACCCGGCGGGGCCTTTTTGATCACAGTGCGATGGCTAGCTGAATTGCGGCAGCCAACGTGCCTCGGCGGCGAACAGCTCGGCGGTCATCTCGCGGATCTGAGGCAATGTGCAGACAGCCGCTGTGAGCGGGTCCATCATCAGCGCGTGCACGATCATCTCGCGGTCGCCAGCAAGCGAGCCCGATACGGCCAGCTCTTGTACGGCGATGTTGCTGCGGTTGAGCGCCGCCAGTACGGGGGGCAGCGCGCCTACGTGACACGGCTGGATGCCGTTGCCATCGACGACACAAGGCACCTCGACCGAGCAGCCCTGTGGCAGGTTGGTGATGAGCTCTGTGTTGGGGACGTTGCCATAGATGACGGTGGGCGTGTCGGAGACCATCGCCTCGATGATGTACGAGCCGTACTCGTTCGAGCGCTCGTCGGGCAGGCGCCGTGTGCCAGCGATCTGCTCATTCACCTCATCGAGATAGTCATGCAAGCGCGCTTTGCAGTGGTTGAGATAACCAGCATTGCCGCCAAAGGCGATCCAGTGGTCGTGAGGGTCTTTGAAGCGAGGCACCAGCTCCTGCTCGATCATGGCCTGAGACTTGCGAAAGTAGGGCACATACTCCGAGGCATGACCGCTCGACTCGGTGACAAAGTAGCCAAACTGCTCAAACTCTTCGATGCGAATGGGCTCTTGGCCGCGCAGCATCGGATCTTTTACGGCCTCTCGCAACAGGGGATAGGCGTCTTGCCCCTTCCAGGTGAGGTCGAGAAACCAGGCCATGTGATTGATGCCTGCCACGCGGTAGCGCAACTCCTCGAACGGGGCGTCGATGAACCGCGCCAGCATGGCCGCTGTGCCCTGCACGCTGTGGCACAGCCCCACGTAGGGGCGGCCTGCGCCAGCAGCCACGCCCCAGCTGTTGATGGCCATGGGGTTGCTATAGTTGATCAGCAACGCCCTGTCATCGCAGAGCTCGTTCATATCCTGGCAGATGTCGAGCAGGACAGGGACGGTGCGCAGACCGCGGAACACGCCGCCAGGGCCCAGCGTGTCGCCCACACACTGGCCCACGCCATAGCGCAGGGGGATTTCGATGTCGAGCTCGTAGGCCTCGAGGCCGCCCACCTGGATGGTGGTGATGCAAAAGTCGGCGCCATCCAGGGCCTCGCGACGGTCCAGCGTGGCCTCAACGCGGGCGGGTAGGTTGCGGGCCGTCACCATCTTGTGCACCAGCGCACGCGCCGTCTCTAGGCGCTGCGCGTCGATATCCATCAGGGTGATGGTGGCGTTCTGCAGTGCGGGCGCCAGCAGAATGTCGCTGGTCAGGTTGCGTGTGAACACAACACTGCCCGCGCCGATGATCGCGATCTTGGTCATGGGGCACCTCCAGAGGCCTAGCTGTACGGCGATGATAGCCGCCAGAATCGGCATCGCCAAGTAGACGTAAGTTTGCAGTCACGGGCCCACGATGATATACTAGGGTGAAAGACTTTCCAGGGAAAGTGGGTGCGGTCGTCCCACTTTTTTTCTGTTAGCGGCTGATAGCCTGGAGGTAAGGGAGCAGCATGAAGAGCGAGTTTGAGCGTGCGATAACGCAGCTCAGCGCAGACCGCAACCTGGCGCCCGAGGTTATCCTCGAAGCCATTGAACAGTCGCTGGTGCTTGCCTATAAGAAACACTTTGGTGCCACTCAAAGCGTCGTGGTCAAGATTGACCCGCACACGGGTGCAGCGCAAGTGTATGTGATGAAACAGGTTGTGGATCAGGTGCTGGATCCCATGCTCGAGATCGAGCTGCCCGCGGCGCGGGCCCTGCAACCCACTGCCAAAGTAGGCGATCTGGTCGAGGTTGAGGAGCACCCCGAGAACTTTGGGCGCATCGCGGCGCAGACAGCCAAACAGGTGATCACGCAGCGCATCAAAGAGGCCGAGCGTGACACGGTGTATGCCGAGTTCGAGGGCCGCGTGGGCGAGATCATCAACGGCGTGGTGCGCAATGTGGACGCACGCACGCATAATGTGACCATCAGCCTGGGCAAGGCCGAGGCCGTGTTGCCGCGAGGGGAACAGATCCCGGGAGAGCACTATCGCTTTAACCAGCGAGTGCGCGCCTATGTGGATGATGTCTCGCGCGATGCGCGCGGACCGCAGATCACCGTCTCTCGCACCCATCCAGACCTTCTCAAGCGCTTGCTGGAGCTTGAGGTGCCCGAGATCGCCAACGGCATCGTCGAGGTCAAGCGCATCGCCCGCGAGCCGGGCTACCGCTCCAAGATCGCCGTGGCGGCGCTGCAGAGCGGTGTCGACCCCGTAGGCTCGTGTGTGGGCATGCGTGGTGTGCGCATTCAGAACATCGTCAACGAGTTGAGTGGCGAAAAGATCGATGTGGTCGAATGGTCGTCGGATGAGCGCGAGTTTATCTCGAACTCGCTGAGCCCGGCCAAGGCAGTGCAAGTGCTGCTCGATAATGTCGAGCGACTGGCGATCGTCATCGTTCCCGACCGTGCACTATCACTGGCCATTGGCAAAGAGGGTCAGAATGCGCGCCTGGCGGCCAAACTCACGGGTTGGCGCATCGACATCAAGAGCGAGACCGAGGCGGCCGAAGAGGCCGAGGTATTGGCCCAGCAGCTGGCCGAGGCCGAAGAGCGCTCGCGTCAGCTTGAGGAGCAGCGCCGTGCGGCGGCCGAGTTGCTGCTGCAGGCTGAAGCGCTGATGGATGCAGAGAGCGAACTCGACCAGAGCGAGGCCGACCTGGTGTGGGACGAGACTGCTGAACCGGTGACCGAGCCAGAGGTCGCAGCCCTTGAGGTTGACGAAGAGCTCGAGCTCGAGCACGAGCAGGAAGAGGCCGATGTTGAGCCCGAGCCGCTTGTGGCAGATGCCACGGCAGAGCCGGTTGACGAGGTTGAGGCAGTTGAGCCTGGGGCTGAGCAAGACGAAGAATGGCTCCGTCAGGCCGCGTCAGAAGATGCCGGTGAGGAAGGCGAAGACGAGGACGAGGACGACGGAGAGCGTGGCCGTGGCCGCAAAAAGGGCCGCCGGCTCGAGTATGATGAGAGGCTGGGCCGCGTGGTAGCGCGCAAGCAGCACAAGCAGCGCGGCCGCCGCGACTGGTCGACGGACTGGGAAGAGTAGCCGAGGCATCCAGATGCCACCGAAACCACGACGTCAACCACAGAGGACTTGTGTCGCCTGCCGCCAGGTGGCCGGTAAGCGAGGTCTGGTGCGCGTGGTGCGCACGCCGGCGGGAGAGGTGTCTATCGACGCCACCGGCCGACTGTCGGGCCGCGGGGCCTATCTCTGTGCTCGGCGCTCTTGCTGGGATCTGGCGCTCAAGCGTAAGGCGCTCGATCGTGCCCTCAAGGTAACGCTCGATGCCGCCACGGTTGAGCGGCTGGCCGCCTTTGGTCGCGATCTACCAGACGAAGCTGATGAAGGCGCCGACACTGACGCCGCAATGACGAATCAGGATGCATAAGCAAGACACGGTCGCCATGAATCTGGAGAAGGAGCCTATGGCCTGACGCTGATGCCTGGCGGTGCAGCCGCCTGCAGCGCCCCAGAGGCCCCTCTCTCAGAGCAGCAATCGGTCTATGACGCTCTGAGTGGCCACAGACCTTTGTTGAGGGTGTGGCCCTCAGAGGTGTAGAGCCATAGAGCTCGAAAGGAGAGGACACATGGACGCAAGATCAGGCGCCGGGAGTAGGCGCATGGGCGCACCATCACGCTCAGCAAATGATGCTGGCAGTCAGGCCCGTGGCCGACGCGGGGGGGGCTCCGCGGGTCGCTCTGGGCGCGGAGGCCAGCGTTCTGACGGCAATCGTTCCTCTCGCCCCGCTGCCCGGCCTGTGCCAGCAGGCCGTCGACCCGCCCCCGAACCCGAGCCTCAGGTCAGCGAACTGGTGCTGCCCGACGCCATCACGGTGCATGACCTGGCCAATCTGATGAAGCGTAGCCCCATCGATCTGATCAAAGAGCTGATGAACGCTGGCATCATGGCCAACATCAACCAGGTCATCGACCGCGACACGGCAACCATCGTGGCCGAGGACATGGGCTTTACCGTGGTCGAGCCCGAGGCACCCGTGGTCGAAGAGGTCGAAGAAGAAGCTCCTACTACGGTCACCGTGGTACAGCAGCGCGAGTATGCTGAAGATGAGCTGTCGCAGCTCGAGTCGCGCCCGCCCGTTGTCACCATTCTGGGCCATGTTGACCATGGCAAGACCTCTCTGCTCGATGTGATCAGGGCGACCAACGTTCAGGCTGGTGAGGCCGGCGGCATCACGCAGCACATCGGCGCCTATCAGGTCGATGTGGGTGGCAAGCGCATCACTTTTCTGGACACACCCGGCCATGAGGCCTTTACGGCCATGCGCGCTCGAGGCGCCAACGTCACCGATATCGCCGTGCTGGTGGTGGCGGCCGACGACGGCGTTCAACCGCAAACGCGCGAGGCTATCAATCACGCCCGTGCAGCGCATGTGCCCATCATCGTGGCCATCAACAAGGTCGATCTGCCCTCTGCCAACGTCGACAACGCCATGAACCAGTTGGCCGATTTGGGCCTGGTGCCCGAAGATTGGGGTGGCGAGACGATCTGCGTGCCCGTTTCGGCGCGTACGCGGCTCAACATCGACACGCTGCTCGATAACATCCTGGTGGTAGCCGAGCTCTCGAACCTGCGCGCCAACCCCCAGCGTACGCCTTCGGGGCATGTGCTCGAATCGCGCCTCGACCGTGGGCAAGGCGCCACGGCCACGCTGCTGGTGCGCGAGGGCACCCTCTCAGTGGGAGATACGGTGCTGGCAGGCACCGCCTATGGCCGCATCCGTGCGATGTATGACTTTCAGGGCAACCCTACTGACAAAGTCACGCCGTCGACGCCGGTGATGGTCACCGGCTTGCGCGAGGTGCCCACTGCTGGCGAGGGCTTTGAGGTGGTCGAGAGCGAGCGCAAGGCCCGCGAGGTCGTCGAAGAGCGCCTGCAGGCAGCCAGAGACCAGACGGTGAGGCCGGCTGGCGCCTTGACGCTGGAAGAGGTGTATGCGCAGGCGCAGGCTGGCGCGGTGCAATCGCTCAACCTCGTGCTCAAGGTTGACGTGCAGGGCAGCATCGAACCGATCCGCTCGTCGCTGGAGCAACTCGAGGTAGGCGATCTCAAGGTGGATTTCATCCATACTGGCGTAGGCACCATCACCGAGTCTGACGTGATGCTCGCAGTGGCCTCGCAGGCCATCATCGTGGGTTTTAACGTGACGGTGGATGGCGCTGCAGAGCGCCAGGCCGAGGCCGATGGCGTGCAGATCCGCACGTACAACATCATCTATCGCCTGATCGAAGACCTGCAAAAGGCGCTCGAGGGTATGCTGGCGCCCGAGTTCGAGGAAAAGCTGCAGGGCCGTGCCACGGTGCGGCAGGTGTTCAGCATTCCGCGGGTGGGCGTTATCGCCGGCTGCCGCGTAATCGAGGGGCGCGCAGTGCGTAATGCCAAAGCGCGCGTGATGCGCGATGGTCGCATGATCCACGAGGGACAGGTGAACTCACTGAAGCGGTTCACCGATGACGTCCGTGATGTGGCCACCGGCTATGAGTGTGGTGTGGGCATCGCCGACGCCAAAGACCTGCAGCCCGAGGATATCATCGAGTTCTACACCATGGAGATCAAGCAGTAAGCGAGGGCGAGATGGCTTTTCGCCGAGAACGAGGCGACAGCTTTATCCGCGAGGAGCTGACGCTGGCGATCCGTAATGAGCTTAGTGATCCGCGCATCGAGGGGGCTGTGGTCACCGAGGTAGAATTGACCAAGGATCGGCGCTTTGCGCGGGTGTATGTATCGCACTATGAGGGCGAAGAAGCGCTGCAGGCGGCGCTGGCGGGGCTCGAGGGCGCCAAGGGCGTGCTGCGGCGACATCTGAGCCAGGTGCTCGCCTGGCGCTTTACGCCAGAGTTGGGCTTTTATGCCGATCGTGCCTGGGCCCATGGCGCGCGCATAGATGCCCTGTTCGAGCAACTCGAGCAAGAGCAGGGGCCAGACGTCATGGACAGCGACGAGCAGGATGACGCCGACGATGAATGATCTCGAGCGCATCGCCGAGGTGCTGGCCGGTGCCGAGAGCGTGCTGCTGGTGTCGCACGTGTCGCCCGATGGCGACACCATCGGCTCGACGCTGGGCATCATGTGGGCGTTGCGCGCGTTGAGCGTGCCGGTGCGGGTCGCGTGCGATGATCCGGTGCCGCAAGAAGCGGCTTTTCTGCCCGGCGCCGAGCTCTATACAACTGAGCCGTATGCCGGCGAAGACGTGGTTCTGGGCGTAGATGCCAGTGACATGAGACGTCTGGGCAACATCGTTGCCGGTGTCGACGTCGAGAGCATCATCCTGGCCGAGATCGACCACCACAGCACCAACCAGGGCTTTGCGGCGCTCAACTATGTACGCGAAACCTCTGCGACGGCCGAGCTGGCATTGGATCTCGTGCGGGTGCTGGGAGCTCCCCTTGATGGGCGCATCGCCACATGCCTGCTCACTGGCCTGGTGAGCGACACAAGGGGCTTTCGCACCAGTAGCACGACAGTCGACAGTCTGGCGACGGCTCACGCGCTCGTGGCAGTGGGAGGCGATCTGGGCCTGGTGACCGATCGGCTGTTCAACCACGTTTCGCCAGCAGCGCGCAGGCTATGGAGCGTGGCGCTGGCCGATCAGCACCTCGACGAAGGCATCCTCTGGATCGATCTCCCCCTCGCCCTGCTCGAGTCGTTGGGCGAAGGCGAGCCGGACACGCGAGGGCTCATCGGCCTGCTCATCAGCTTTGACGAGGCGAAGATTGCGGCTCTTTTTCGGGAACTGCCCGAGGGAGGCATCGATGTGAGCCTGCGCTCGCGGCCTGGCATCGATGTGGCCACGGTAGCCTATGCGCTGGGGGGGGGCGGGCATCCGCAGGCAGCAGGGTGTCAGTTGCCTGGCGCTCTGAGCGACGAGCGGCCGCGTGTGCTGGCCGCGCTAAAGCAGGCGCTGTTGGCAGCGCGCAAGGCCTGAGGTCCCTGTCTATGGGCCGCGACGAGAGCGCTATCCTCAACATCGACAAGCCAAGCGGCTGGACATCGCATGATGTGGTGGCCCGTCTACGTCGCATCACCGGTGTGCGGCGCATTGGCCATGCCGGCACACTCGATCCGCTGGCGACGGGTGTGCTGGTGGTGTGTGTGGGTGCGGCCACGCGCCTCTCCGAGTACCTGATGGCGGGCGACAAGCGCTATCGCGCCACACTGCACCTGGGCATCGAGACCGACACCTGGGATGCGGACGGCCAGGTGGTGGCGCGCACCGACGCGTGCGCCGTTACCGCTGAGCAGTTCTGCGCAGCCTGCGCAGGTTTGGTAGGTCAGAGCGAGCAGACGCCGCCCATCTATTCGGCCATCAAGCGCAATGGGCAACCGCTCTATCGCCTGGCGCGGCGGGGCGAGCAGATCACGGCTGACCCTCGGCCCGTGACCATCTACGCCATCGAGGTTCTATCGTTCGCACCACCTCTGGCGACTATTGATGTGAGCTGTAGCAAGGGCACGTATATCCGCTCGCTGGCTCACGATCTGGGCAGGGGGCTGGGCTGTGGGGCGTATCTGGCGGCGCTGCGCAGGGAGCGTTCTGGCAGCATGGGGCTCGATACGGCGGTGCCGCTCGATGTGCTGTCAGCGACAAACTGGCGCGAGCACCTGTTGTCGCCGTGGCAGGCTCTGGCCGATTGGCCGCGCGTGACGGTGACTGGCGAAC
>JAAYDS010000328.1 GCA_012729155.1 Chloroflexota bacterium
ATGGTGGCCACCTCGAGCGCCACCTGAGAATCGCCCCAGCCGTGGATCTTGAAGGCCGGGTAGCCCTTGCCCAGGCACAGCTCGGCATAGTCGGCATACGCCTCGGGCGAGCTCAACCCGCCGTTGTGGTCGCCATGGGTGGTGCTGGCATAGCATTTGAGCGGGCGCACATGGCCGCCCAGCAGCTCCCAGATGGGCGCGTCATAGTACTGCCCGGCGATATCCCACAGTGCCACGTCGATCACCGACAGCCCCACCCGCGCGATCTGGCGCAGGGCGCGCTTGACGTCTTGATTGATCTTTTCGCGCTCAAAGGCATTCTGGCCGATGAGATAGTCGGCAAACATCGGCAGCGTGGCCACGTTGGCGCTGCTGCTCAAACAGTGCCCCGTGAGCCCCTGATCGGTGTGCACCAGCACCAGCGTGTTGGTGCGCGTAAGGGTGCTGCCAGGCACGTGCACCAGGTTAAAGCCGTTATAGTCGGTGCCCAGCTCGTGCAGCTTGTAGCTGTACTCGATCACCTCGATGCTCGTAATGGCTGGCCTCGCGCCCATGTCGCCCTCCTCGTGTGCTCATCTCCACGTCTGGCGCCATCATGCACCGCTGCGCGCCAACGCGCAAGCGCGCGTTCGACCTTGACATGCTCTCATACCGCGTTATAATGACCCAAGTATCACTGCGTAGGCCTGCGGTCGCAGGCTCACAGCACAGAGTGACATGGACGAGTATAGTAGTCAGAGCGACGAACAACCGAACCAACGTTACACGATCGTAGGGTCATGCCCGGCGGTCTGATGCCATAGCCCCGTCTCTCGACCTCCGAGAGCGCGTTGTGACGTCAGGTCGCAGCGCGCTCTGCTGTTGTCAGTGGCAGCCATCCAGGCTGCCACACAGCCAGGAGCGCCTCTTGGCGCCCGCAGGAGGTCACCATGGCAGTACACCTCAGCCAACTCATCGGCAAAACCGTGTACGATGAGCGCAATCGTGCGCTCGGTCGTTGCCTCGACGTGCTCGTCGAAGAACGCTCGCACGCCACGCCCATCGTGTGCGCCCTGGCTGTGCGCGCCTCTGGCGCCCAAGAGCTCCTTGTGCCCGCCCAACAGGTGGCCTGGCTCGCGCCCGCCATCATCCTTACCACCGACGCGCCCTCAGAGTACCTGCCACGCGGCAACGAACTGTGGCTGCGCAAGAACGTCCTCGATCGCCAGATCGTCGACCTCGAGGGTCACCAGCTCGTGCGCGTCAACGATATCCAGCTCATCCGCCGCGGCGACGGTCGCTATCTGCTCGGCTCGGTGGCCGTGGGCGGCGCCAGCTTGATGCGCCGCCTCGGCCTCGAAAAGCTCAATGACCTCGGTCAACGCGTCATCGGCTCCAAGGTGCCAGATCGCTACATCCCCTGGACCGAGGTGGCCGCCGTGCAGCCTAACGCGCCCATCCGCCTGCGCGTCAGCCGCGAAAAGCTTCAGGCCATCAACGCCGCCGACATCGCCGATATCGTCGAAGAGCTCGACCGACCGTCAGGTGTTGCCCTGCTCGAAATGCTCGATGACGAAGCCGCCGCCGACGCCATCTCTGAGGTCGAAGATGAGCTGCAGCCCGCGCTGCTGGCTGCTCTGCCCGCCGCCCGTGCCGCCGACGTCCTCGAGGCCATGGACCCCGACGACGCCGCCGACCTGCTGGCCGCCCTCGAAGAAGAGGACCGTCAGGACTATATGTCGCTGATGGACACCGAGGAGTCGGCCATTGTCGGCAAGCTGCTGGCCTACCCCGTGGACTCGGCTGGCGGCATCATGACCACTGAATACACCACCGTGCCCGCCGACCTCACCGTGGCCGAGGCCCTCGTGCACCTGCGCACCTCGCCCCAGGCGCGCGAAGATGAGACCATGTACTATCTGCACGTGGTCGATGTGAGCGGCCATCTACAGGGCGTGGCCTCGCTGCGCGACCTGGTTATGGCCGACCCCGATGCGCGCATCAGCGAGATCATGGAGGGCTCGCCCGTGACTGTGGACGTGCTCACCAACCAGCTCGACGTGGCCCAGGTGGTGGCCAAGTATAACCTGCTCGAGGTGCCCGTGGTCGACCAGGAAGGCGTGCTGCACGGCATCGTCACCGTCGACGACGCCATCGACGCCGTCATCCCCACCGCCTGGAAAAAGCGCCTGCCACGCTTCTTTTAGCGTGCAGCGGCTGCACCATCGTTCGACACTGGAGGTCGCCGCATGAAGCTACCAACCCGTTTCTCCAGGGCCGTGCGCCGCGGCGCGCAGCGTGCCATGATCTATGCCAGCATCCTGGGGCCAGGGCTCATCACCGCCAGCGCCGATAACGACGCGCCGGGCATTGCCACCTACTCGATGGCCGGTTCTCGCTTTGGCTACAGCTTTTTGTGGATCATCGTCTGGATCACGCTGGGCGAGGTGGTGGTGCAAGAGATGGCCGCCCGCATGGGCGCCGTCACCGGCAAGGGCCTCACCGACCTCATCCGCGAGCGCTTTGGCCTGCGGCTGACGTTCTTTATCATGCTGGGGCTGGTGCTGGCCAACCTCGGCACCACAGCCGCCCAGTTCGCAGGCGTGGCCGCCAGCGCAGAGCTGTTCGGCGTGAGCCGTTACATCGCCGTGCCGGTGGCGGCGGCCGCCGTCTATCTGCTCGTCACCCGCGGCAGCTATCGCAACGTCGAAAAGGTGCTGCTGGTGCTGTCGATGTTCTCTGTGGCCTACATCGCCTCGGCCATCCTGGTCAAGCCCGACTGGAGCGAGATCGCCCGTCAGGCTCTCGTGCCGCGGCTCCAGTTCAGCACCGACTACCTGCTGGCGGTGCTGGCCACCGTGGGCACCACCATCACGCCCTGGGCGGCGGTGTACATGCAGGCCACCGTGGCCGACAAGGGCGCAGACATTGAGCACTTTGGCCATACACGCCTCGACGTGATCAGTGGCGCCGCTCTGGGCAACGTGGTTTCGGCATTCATCATCATCAGCACCGCCGCCACGCTGTTCGTGCGTGGCATCACGGTCGAATCGGCCGAGCAGGCGGCTGTGGCGCTGGCGCCTGTGGCGGGCCAGTGGGCCGAGATCCTCTTTGGCGTGGGGTTGATCGCCGCCTCGCTACTGGCGGCCTCGGTGCTGCCGCTGGCCACCACCTATGCGGTGTGCGAGGTGATGGGCTGGGCTCGCGGCCTCAACACCCGCCGGGCCGACGCGCCGGCCTTTTACGGCCTGTTTGCGGGGCTCATCGTCATCAGCACGCTGGTGGTGTTGATCCCGGGGCTGCCGCTCTTTCTGTTGATGTGGCTCTCGCAGGTGGCCAACTCGCTGCTGCTGCCCATCGTGCTGGTGGTGATGCTCCTGCTGGCCAACGACCAGCTCATCATGGGCAACTGGCGCAACCGCCGCATCATCAACATCATCACACTTGTGCTCGCCGTGCTGGTCACCGCCGCCTCGCTGGCCCTCTTTTGGGCGGGCTGACGCCGCGGTCTACGTCGCTCCAGCTCAGGCCTCGGCTTGATGCGGGTCGCGCAGGTAGGCCAGCGACACCGCTAACGTGACGAGCACCAGCCCCAGAGACACCAGCCAGGGCAGCCTGGGCCCGCCGCTGTAGATGTAGCCAGCCACCAGCGAGGTTGCCATCAGCGGCAGCGTCACCAAGTAGCCCAGCGCTGGCCCCCCCGTGCCGCCGCTGCTGGCGCCGATCATCAC
>JAAYDS010000008.1 GCA_012729155.1 Chloroflexota bacterium
GCTGACGCCATCGCAGGCGAGAGTACTCAACGGGATCCGAGGAGGTATCATGGCAGAGAAAAAGCAGTTGCGCGTTCTCATCTTTGGCGCGCACCCCGACGACCCTGACAGCAAGTCAGGTGGCACGGCCGCGCTGTACGTTAAGCAAGGTCATATCGTCAAGATGGTCTCGCTGACTAACGGCGATGCCGGCCACATGTGGGAAGGCGGTGCGCCTCTGGCATGGCGGCGCCGTACCGAGGCTGCCAACTCGGGCAAGACCTTGGGGTGCGAATATATCACCCTCGACAGCCACGACGGCATGCTGATGCCCACCCTAGAGGTGCGCGATCAGGTCATCGCCATCACCCGCGAGTTCAAGCCCGACCTGGTGCTTTCGCCACGCATGTGGGACTATCACCCCGATCACCGTGCCTGTGGCACCGTGGTAGTGGACGCCATGTACATGGCCACCGTGCCTAACGTGGTGTCTCGCGTTGAGCACCTCCGCGCCATGCCCGTTATCGCCTATGGTTACGACCATTTCCAAAAGCCCTACCCCATCCAGCCCGATGTGGTGGTAGATATCAGCTCGGTGCTCGACCAGAAGATCGACGCACTCGGCTGCCACATCTCACAGATGTATGAGTGGCTGCCTTACAACCGTCGGGAGCTGGAACAGGTGCCCGAGGGCGAAGCCGAGCGCAACGCCTGGCTGCACGAGTACTATCACAAGAACTCGCTCAGGCTGGCTGACAAGTATCGGGCAGAGCTGGTCGCCCGCTATGGTGAAGAGCGGGGCCGCGCTGCCGTCGCGGTCGAGGTCTATGAAGGCAGCGAGTATGGCTCGCCGCTGACCGAAGAGAACAAAGATATTCTCTTCCCGTTCTAGTGCCCTTGCTACGTGGCCCCCGTGCGCACGGGGGCCACGTATGTCCTCGCTCAAGGACATATGCGAGCGCACCCTGCGGAGAGCAACCCACGCCGGGCCAGTCGACGACGGGAAGGCACTATGACGCTTGCTTCGCGACAACGCATTGCTGTGGTCGCACTATGTTGGGTGTTGGTTCTGGTTGGCTGCACCCCAACGCCTCAGCCTGAACCAACCGCTACCCCAATAGCATCGACCGCCACACCACAGCCTACTCTCACTTTCACGCCGCCGCCTACGTCCACGCCTGCGCCCACTGCTACGCCAACGCTCACACCCACGCCTGCCGTCGGGCTGGCTGTGGAGTTGCAGGAGCTGTGGGCTCTCTTTGACGAGCTGGGGTATGGACGGCTGTCTCCTGTTGAGAGTGGGAGCCTGGGCGCTTTGCGTCGGCTCGAGGCCATTAACGCCGACCAGACCGCCAAGGTCAGCGTCACCCTGCGCGGCGACCAGATTGTATGCATCCAGGTGCGCCTCAACGACGACGACACGGCCACCGAGCGCGCTCTAGCCGCCTTGCTGACACACGCTCTGCCAAACTGGGCCGAGAGCACGCGCTGGCTGCACGAGACATTGGCGGCAGGTGATCCCAACGGGCTCCCGACGCAGGTTGAGGCTACCGAGGCCGTGCGCGTCAACGTGCTACCGCACGAGCGAGGAGCCACGATCGAGCTCAGCGAGCTATGGTGCTCGTCTACCCCCAACCCTGGCGAGTTGCGACTGTATGACCCCATTCTGGGCACTGACCTCTCTCGGCAGACGCTGCAATGGGCCTACGAGGGCCTGCCTCCAGAGCTACGGCTCAGCTTTGCTCGATCCAGCGAGCGCATGGGCCACCCGTCTGTAGTGGGCACCACACAAGACAGTCAGGGTACGCTCACTCTGGTGGGGCCAGAGGAAGATCTCGTCTTTATCAACCTGAGCCTGGCGGCCCCGACGGCAGAGGCTGAGACGCAAAGCATTGCGCTGGCGCAGCGGCTGATGACCGTCATCTTGCCCAATTGGGCCGATGGTTCGACCTGGGCTGAAATGGCGGTTCATGCCGCGCTTGCGGGGCAAACACACGAGCAGCGTCGGCAGGGGCTACGGATTATGGCGCGCCCCGATCGCAACAGCGAGCGCCTGGTGGAGATCAACGTAGCCGCCATTCAGCCCGACCTGCCTCCCCCTCCTGAGGACATCCTCGCTCCGTTGGTTACTCGTGTGACCATTACCGGTCTGCCCGATGAGCAGTTGCGCTGCGTGACAGTAGCTCTCTACCGCGGTGGCGAACTGATTGCGCGGCTTACGCCGTCAGCGGATGGCATCGTCAATGGCCCAGAGGCCGATGAGGCCGTCGTCGAGGGAGACCCTGAAGGTATCTGCCCCTGGCAGGCCTATTGGGTTGCCAGTGCTCGGCTAGCGGTGGTCGAAGGCGAGGTCACGTTCACATTTGCGCCGATTGCGCCATAGGGGCCGCAGCGGCCATTGCTGCTATAATCGCATCATCTCTCTAGAGAGGTGATGGACTTGATTGTTCTGGCCTCAGCTTCGCCGCGCCGTGCCGAGCTCTTGGGCGCTTTGGGTATGCAGCCATCCATTGTCCCCGCCGACGTCGACGAGACGCCGCTGCCAGGTGAATCTCCCACGGCGATGGCGTGTCGGTTGGCATCTATCAAGGCCCGTGCGGCCTGCTCGACGAGGGGAGAGGCACTGGTCATTGCGGCCGACACCCTGGTAGTGCTCGATGGCGCCGTGCTGGGCAAACCGCGCGATGCCGCTGAGGCTACTGAGATGCTCTGCGCCCTGCGAGGCCGCGCTCACGTGGTGCACACAGGCATCGCCATCTGTCATCAGGGCGAACTGGCGCTGCAACTGGCCTCATCGCCCGTGGTAATGCGGCCGTACAGCGATGATGAGATCGCCAACTATGTGGCCAGCGGCGACCCGCTCGACAAAGCCGGCGCATACGCCTGTCAGCATCCCGAGTTCAGGCCCGTGCAAGAGTATGGCGACTGCTATGCCAACGTGATGGGGCTGCCCCTGTGCCACCTGCATCGCCAGCTGGCATTGTGGGGACTATCGCCTGCCAGGCATCCGCTGCGGGCTTGTCCTTGGGCTCGGCAGCATGGGGGCTGTGCCTGGGCGCGAGCCATCCTCTTGGCCGAGCCAGACACCTGGACACGGTGCATCGTCAGCTGAGCGACGGGCATGCTGGTGGCTAGGCCTCGGGTGACGCGCCTCAACGAGACTGTGGCTTGTCAGCGCCGCCTGGCGTAGGCTGCGTTCGACGGCGCCACCAGAGCACGCCGGCCATGGCGACCAGCACAAGCAGCAGGCCAAAAGGAAAGGGGTTACTGCGCCAGAGAGCGGTACCGATCAGAAGCAGAGAAACTGGCAAGGTCGTAGCGGCGAACAGCGCTACGTCCAGCCGGTGAACAGCAGCCAGCATGGCGGCCGTCACCACGGCGGCCAGCGCCGGCCATGGGCGGGGCCAGATGGCCAGAGAAAGCATGCTCGCAAGCCACAGGCATGCCGCCAGCGCTGCCTGGCGTCGGTGCTGGCGGCCACGCAGCCAGAGGCTCATAAGATCGGCCAAACCCAGCGCCGCCTGGTAGAGGAGAAAGGCCGTCAGCGCCTCGGCGCGTAGCCAGTGCCAAAAGCCGAGCATGAGGCTCAGCAGAGCGCCAGCAGCCACCAGCAGCAAGACCATCTCCCAGGCACCTCCTGCACGAGTATGCCCCAGGCGCGCGCCACGGCCAAGCCGGGCTCACAGGTTTGACAGCGCCCCCCGCTACCTTAGAATCGCGACATGATACCTAACGTGCAACTGTGGCTTCCAAAGACAGTCGCCGGACTGCTTCTGCTGGCCGTATGGTACGCCGTTGAGTGGGCGGCAGTGCGGTGGCGTATCGCCAATGAGGGCCGTCGGCCAGGTTGGGTCTGGCTGGCC
>JAAYDS010000329.1 GCA_012729155.1 Chloroflexota bacterium
ATCCTGGCCTCTCCAGTGTATGTAGCCAACTATGGGGCCACGCTCAAGCGCTGGGTAGATCGTGCCTTTGTGTATGTACACAGGCCGGTGTTGGCCGGCAAGCCGGTGCTGGCGGTGTGCACCACCGGTGGCGCCTATCTGGCGACTGTCTGCCGGCAACTCCTCAACGTCGGAGAGATGATGGGTATGCGTCGCGCTGGCGCAGTGGCTCGCAGCAGCATGAGCCTCGCCAAGCCAGTGAAGCCAGGCGAGTTGCGCCGTTTCGTCCGCGCTGTGCATCGTGGGCCGCTGGGGCAGAGCCCGACTCTGACTCAGGTGGTCACGTTCTTCGGCGCCAAGCTCGTTTCTAGCTTTTCGCCCGTAGATCAAGCTTTTTGGCGAGAGCGCAACTGGGACCGCATGCTCTACGTGCACGAGCAGACGCTGGGCTGGAAGCGCCCCATCGCTTGGCTGTTGGATCGACTGCTACTGCCGCTCGTCAGGAAGGCGTTCTAGCTTGGCGCCGAGGGCGCAAGCTTTGGTGAGTCTCGGCTCGCGCCTATAATGCGCCCATGATCGCTCTCCTGGTTGCCACTCTGTTTTCCGCCGCCTTTGGCCTTGTGCTGCGCTGGGCACAACAGCGTCGGTGTAACGTGTTCGCCGTCGGCCTTGTCAACTATGTCATCGCCACCCTGTACCAGGCGGCGCAGCTGGGCATGGCGGGCCCTCTCGAGCAGGTGACCCCCGTAACGGTGTGGCTGGGCGCCATCGTTGGCGTCATCTACGCACTCAACTTTGGCATCTTTGGCCCCCTGATCGCCAAACGCGGCGTGGCCATTACCACCGCCATCGTGCGCCTGGCGGTGATTGTGCCCATCGTGGGCGCCATTGTGCTCTGGCGCGAGGCACCTCTGGCCATCCAGTATGTTGGCATCGCCTTGACGCTGGTGGCCATGCCGCTCATCACGCTCAAACCCAACGTCCCCGGTACGATAGAGGGCAGCGCTGTGCCACTTTTGGTTGCCATGTTCATTGGCAATGGGCTCTCCATGCTGCTCTTTCAGGCCTATGAGAACCTCTCGCTACCCGGCGAGGATGCTCTGTTCCTGGCTTGCCTGTTTGGCGCTGCAATGGTGGTTACCGCCATCGCCTGGCGGTTGCGTCCCAAGGGCAGTTCGCGTCGAGATCTCTTCCCCGGCGTCGTTCTGGGGCTCACCAACGCGCTGGCAAATGTCGCGCTGCTCGAGTCGATGCACCAGTTGCCCGGCGTGATCGTGTTTCCCTTCTATAGCGCCGTGGGTCTGGTGATAGCCGTCGTGGCAGCGCGCCTTTTGTGGGGTGAGCGCATCTCGCGACGCGAGACCCTGGGCCTGGGCCTGGCCATCATTGCCGTAGCGCTCGTGAACATCGGCTAACGATGGCCTGTGGCTACACGGGGCGCCCGCTGCGCTTGACGGCGTAGCTGGCCGCCGATATGCTGTTGTGCAGCGATCGTTCGCCCACGCACAGCGAGGTGCACGAGATGGCCAAGGGCAAAGAGGCGGCGCCGGACGAGTCCTCTCTCAGCGCTCAGCAGGTCATTCGGCTCGACAAAAAGACGTATGAGGCCGAGTTGCAGCGCCTGCACGTCGAGTTGGTCAAGCTACAGTACTGGATCAAGGACCAGGGCCTCAGGGTGGTGGTGCTCTTTGAGGGGCGCGACGCTGCCGGTAAGGGTGGTGTCATCAAACGCATCACCGAGCCGCTCAACCCGCGCAACGTGCGCGTTGTGGCTCTTGCGGTGCCCACCGAGCGCGAGGCTTCTCAATGGTATTTCCAGCGGTACGTCGCGCAGCTGCCGGCCGCAGGTGAGATGGTGCTCTTTGACCGCTCCTGGTACAACCGCGCTGGCGTCGAACGAGTGATGGGCTTTTGCACCGAAGAGCAGTATCAAGAGTTCCTGCGCTCTTGCCCCGAGTTTGAGCGCATGTTGATCCGCGCGGGCATCATCCTGATAAAGTACTGGTTCTCGGTCAGCGATGACGAGCAAGAGCGGCGCTTTCGCGAGCGCATCCAAGACCCCACCAAGCGATGGAAGCTCAGCCCCATGGATCTTGAGAGCCGCACCCGCTGGATCGAGTACTCGAAAGCCAAAGACGAGATGTTCAAGTTTACTGACACCAAGCAGTCGCCCTGGTACGTGGTCAATGCCGACGACAAGCGCAGTGCGCGGCTCAACTGTATGGCGCACCTGCTGTCGATGATCCCCTATCAAGACCTCACGCCTGACGCTATCGAACTGCCGCCCCGCCAGCGAGATACAGGCTATGTGCGGCCGCCCATCGAATATCAAACCTTTGTGCCCGAGTTGTACGTGCCCCGCTGATGGCCGCTGGCTCAAACAAAAAGGCCGCCGGCTAGCCGGCGGCCTGGATGCGCAAGCGCAGGACCCTAGACTTCGGTGCCTGTCTCGATGACGGTTCGACCGATAAGGTTGGCCGTGGCCACGCAGAGCCAGGGCGTCGTTACCAGAATACCGATGCCGCAGGCGATGCTGCCCACCAGCGAGGCCACAAAACTGGCCGCCCAGATGATCACCGCGGTGATGATCCACTGGTTCAGGTGGGGGTTGAGCAGGTTCCACGAGTTGACGGGGTTGATCGCTCGCACAAAGTCGCCGGTCTGTGCCAGGATGATGAACGCGCCGATGATCAAGAACGCCACGGGGATAGAGGCGATGACGCCGAGCGGATCCCAGATGGCGCCGAGGATGGCCACGGGGATGTACCATGCGATGGTCACGCCCGCGAACTTGAGCCCGTCAGCCAGAAAGGCGGTCCAGCCCTCCCAGCCTGGGAGCTTTTCATCTGCGCCCTGAATGACACGGCGGTAGGCTTCCATCGCCCAACCCGCCAGCGCCAGGCCGCCCACCACGAGAAAGCTCAGGAAGGCTGCCAGAGCACCCAGACCGATCTTCTGGACCCACTTTTCGTCTCTGGTGACAAAGGTTACTGATTCGACATAGTCCATCTGGATCCCTCCTCAGAGTCTGTCGCGGACCGTGCCGCACTGCCCAAAACTGCTGGATAGTACACTGTACGCCATCAGAGCGCAAGCGCTACAGCTCAACACCGGTCTCTACAAACGTCTGGCCCAACAGGTTCCCCTGAGTGGCTGAGAGCCACGGCATGGCGACAAAAGCTCCCACGCCACACAGCACAGAGCCGATGGCCGAGAGGATGGCTCCAATGACGACCAGAGCCAGCGCGGTGAGCACCCACTTGCCGAGATCGCGGCTGAGCACGTTCCAGGCGTTGATGGGGTTGATCGCCTGACCCAGATTGCCGGTCTGTGCCAGGATGACAAAAGCGCCCAGGCTGAGGAATCCGACGATAAAGGCATAGACCATCGCGAGCAACCATAGTACGATGCTCATGCCCATCATGGCAGCCTCGCCCGTTGCGCGGCCCGATGACGCTGCCGCTGCCATGGCTCCACCAAAGATGGCCACGAGAACGATCATGGGCAGGCTCCACACCAGCGACACGACAAAGTACTTGAAACCTTGCCCGATGTATCCGCCGAGATCGTCCCAGCCAGGCAGCTTTTCTTCGGCTCCGTGCGCTACCCGGCGGAACGCCTCCATCGACCAGCCCGAGAGCGCCCAGCCGCCAACCAGCACAAAGCTGAGCAGGCCCATCAGCACGCCCATGCCGAGCTTTTTCAGCCAGTCACGATCTTGCGCCACATAGGTCACCGACCCTACATAATCCATCTTG
>JAAYDS010000330.1 GCA_012729155.1 Chloroflexota bacterium
AGTTCGACCTGCGAATAGTCGATCAGATCGGGCCAGAGTTGGTCGATATCGCCAGTCACCACGGCGAGATCACCAAGATGCTCCAACGCCTTCTGATCGGGTTCGCGAAACCGGCCCAGTCGAGGAATGGATGGCCACTGGCGTCTCGCCGCATCCAGACCGTCGAGCAATCGAGATCGCCGCTCCGTCTCGACCTGAGGAAATGGCCCGTCGCGCTGCAGGAGACGCCCTACGATCCACTGTCCCAGCCAGGGGACGCCTGCGCCAAGCACATAAAGCCCCAGCACGATCACCAGAATAACCCACCATGCCATCACACCACCTCCTGCCTGACGCTACCAGTTGGTGAAGGTTCCGTCTGCCCGATGTAGCCGCGGCAATGCCGTCATTGAGAAGGGATGCTGCAGCGCCGCTTCGCGATCGAACACCAGACCGAGGCCAGGGAGATCGTTAGGCACCATAGCCCCATCGACCCAGACGGGCTGGTTCTGCACGACGTCTGTAAGCATGGTGGCCGTCGGCTGCGGCTGCTCTTGGACGCCAAAGTTCGGAATGGCCATGTTGAAATGCAGGCACGCCGTCGCCGCCACCGGCCCGAGCGGGTTGTGCACCACCACGTCGATGTAGTGGGCTTCGGCCCAGCCGGCGATCTTGAGCCCCTCAGTGAACCCACCGGCGATGCACAGATCGATGCGGGCATAATCGATCAAGTCATGATCGATCAGCTCACGGAATTCCCACTTACTCGCAAACTGTTCTCCTGCTGCCAGGGGCACCCGTGTACGCTGCCGCAACGCATGATAGGCCTGTGGGCTTTCGGAGCGCAGCGGGTCCTCAATAAAGTACGGCCGATACGCCTCGACGGCGTTGCACAGCGTGGCGGCATCGGTAGGCGACAGGCGCGTGTGCACATCAAAGCACAGCTCGATCTCGTCGCCAAAGTTCCGGCGCAACGCGGCAAACTGCTCGACAGCCTGTTGCACGGCCCGTGTGGGCTCCAACAAAGCTCCCTCTGAGGGCAGCCCCCAGCGGAGATAGCGCCAGCCAGCGTCGATGTGCTCCTCGGCAGAGCGCAACAGGCGCTCGGTGCCTGGCTCATGGCCAGCCGCGAGATGGCAGTAACAGGCAACGGCGTCACGCGATCGCCCGCCAAAGAGCTGGTAGAGCGGCACCCCCAACGCCTTGGCCTTTATGTCCCACAAGGCCATATCGATCGCGGCCAGGGCGCTGCCCAAGACTCTACCATGGGGAAAGAACGCTCCGCGCGACAGCGTCTGCCAGATGTGCTCGGTGCGCATTGGATCCTGGCCGATGAGCAGCTCTCGCCAGTGCGCGATGGCGCCCTGAACGGCCAGCTCCATGCCAGTGAGGCCAGCCTCGCCAATGCCTTCTATGCCCGCGTCGGTGTCGATCACCACGAACATATAGTTGCGATGACCGCCCCAGCAGGGAAAACAGTTGATGTCGCTGATCTGCATTGCGATCTCCATTGTGAGTCTTACGCTAGTGTAAGGTGCCCGCGAGCGCCCTGTCAAGGCCGTTGTCGCCGCCTGGTGATTGGACAAGCGTCCAGCCTGGAGTAACATCGCTGTGCAACAAACTGCGCTGGAGGCGCGAATGGGACTGTTGACACGCCTGCTCGAATCGGGCATTGTGGCCATCGTAAGGCTTGGCTCGGCCGAGCACCTCATGCGTGTGACGGATGCGATTGCGCGCGGCGGGGTGCGCTTTGTCGAGTTCACCATGACCACCCCACGTGCACTCGACACGCTGCAAGCCGTCACCGAAAGATATGGCGATGAAATCGTTTTTGGTGCGGGCACCGTACTCGACGCCGACACCGCCCGACAGGCACTACTGGCGGGGGCGCGTTTCGTGGTGGCGCCTACACTCGATGCCACCACGATCCAGCTCTGCAAACGTTACAGTGCGCTGGTAATGCCCGGCGCCTTTACGCCCAGCGAGGTCTTGCGGGCCTGGGAGCTGGGCGCCGACGTGGTCAAGGTGTTTCCGAGCGATGTGGTCGGGCCCGCTTACATCAAGGCAATCAAGGCGCCGTTGCCCCACATTCGCTTGGCGCCGGTGGGTGGGGTCGGCATCGACAACATCACCGCTTACATCAAAGCTGGCGCCGACTGTGTGGGGGTTGGCTCATCGTTGGTCAGCAATGCGCTCGTCGCCAGTAACGACTGGGATGCCTTGACCGATCGTGCAGCAGACCTGGTTGCCGCCATACAGAGCGCACGAGGCATCTAGCCAGGCCCCTATCAGGGTCAGCGACACAGGAGGCTGCATGAGGGCTGAAACTTCCGTGAACCAACCGTTCCTCACCATGCAAGTGCTCGTCACCCTGCTGATCTGTTTGGTAATGGCGGTCATCGTCGTCATGCTGGTGCTGTGGTGGCAACATCGCCTGCGCGACCGGCTGCTGGCGCAGCAACGTTCGCAGCAAGAGGGTACAGTCGACCGCCTACTAGGCTCGTTCGGCAACGACAAAGAGGAACTCTTGCGCGAGCACCAAGAGCAGTTAGCAGCCAAAGAGGCGCGTATTGTCGAACTCGAGCGAGTCAATGCCCGTCTGCGAGACCGTCTTACGTCGTCAGGCATCGCCGGGCTATTTGGCAGCGGGCGGCGCGAGGTGGTGAGCGCCCTGCTCCTTGAGAACGAGCAACTGCACGAACTGCTCACGCAAAAGCAGGAGCAGATGCGCGAGATGATGGGCGATCTGACTCAACGACTGATGGATCGTCTCGATGAACAGACGCGCGAGAGCGCTCGAGCAGTGCGTTACAAGCAGGCGCTGCTATCGGCCTTTCTGCAGCAGCAAGAGACACAGCAGCTCCTCGACCGCCTGCTCGCCGACGGGCAGGTGCGACCACCCTTGCCTGATGCCCCTGACGAAACATGAGCCACTCTCACTCATAGTGGAGTGCTTCGATAGGGTTCAGATTGGCCGCCCGTGAGGCGGGATAGATCCCAAAGAACAGGCCCACGGCCATCGAGAAGCTCACCGCGAGCAATACCGACTGTGGCGTCACCACCGTGGTGAATTGCCCGGTGGAGTTGACCGCGAGTGAGATGCCCCAACCGAAGGCTATGCCTACGATGCCACCGATCACGCTCATCACGATAGACTCGATCAGAAACTGCACCAGGATGTCCCCTCGCCGTGCACCGACGGCCTTGCGAATGCCGATCTCGCGAGTGCGCTCAGTCACCGAGACCAACATGATGTTCATGATACCGATGCCACCCACCAGCAATGATATGCCGGCAATCGCGCCCAAAAAGATCGTCAGCACGTTAGTGATCTGATCGAACACTCCCAAAATGTCTTGCTGGGAGGTGACAGTAAAGTCGTCTTCCTGATACTCAATGCCATGACGATCGCGCAGCACCCAACTGATCTCTTCGATCGCTGCGTCGATGCTGTCCTCGTCAATGGCCGACACTGTGATATAGTCGACTGCGCGGCCGGTAGTGGCCGCCTGTCTGCCGCTCACCAGCCTCCTGAGCGCCGTTGTGATGGGTACGATCACAACGTCGTCGGCACTGCCACCTGCAAAGCCCTGCCCGCCCTTGGCGACCAGCACACCAACCACCGTAAACGGGATGCGATTGATGCGCACCGTCTCGCCAAGCGCGAGGCTTTCGTCGCCCAGCAGCTTGCGTGCGGTGGCCGCGCCCAGAACGGCAACGCGAGCCTCTGCGGCGATGTCGGCGTCACTGATAAAGACGCCATAATCGACCGGGTAGTTACGCACGAACTCGAAATCGGGCGTCGTACCGATCACCTCGACCTGCACTGCATCGCTGCCCGCCGTTACCGGAAAACTCCTATCGATAAGCGGCGCTACTGCCCCAACACTCGGCGCCAACGCCGGATCCGCCAGGGCATGGGCATCTTCGAGAGTAAGCGGTGCATAGTTCTGACTGTAGCCGGTGGATTGTTCGAGACTACCGGGAAAGACAAAGATCAGGTTCGAGCCGATGCTCTGGATCTCAGAAGTGATAGCCGCGCGTGCGCCCTCACCCACCGACAGCAACGCAATGACAGCTCCCGTACCAATGATGATGCCGAGCATCGTAAGCCCGGCCCGGAGCTTGTTGGCGGCCAGGCTACGTAACGCCATCCGCACACTTTCGAGCAGGCTCATGCGACCTCATCCTCAGATCTGTTAAGGCCAGGCTGAGGCTCGAGCAGCGGTGTATGCACTGGCGCGTCGTTCTCCACCAGTCCGTCTCGCAGCGTGACGATGCGTCGGGTATAGGCCGCGATTTCGGGGGCATGCGTTACAAAGACCACGCTGATGCCGTGCTCTCTGTTCAGCCGCTGAAATAGAGCAATGATCTCCAGGCCCGTCGCCGAGTCCAGGTTACCGGTCGGCTCATCAGCCAGGATCAGTGAAGGTTGATTGACCAGGGCTCGTGCAATGGCGACGCGCTGCTGCTGTCCCCCCGAGAGCTCATAAGGTCGGTGGTACATGCGGTCGACCAGCCCTACCTGCTCAAGGGCCTGACGGGCAAGCTCTCGCCGATTGCGGGCGCCAGCATAGATCAAGGGGAGTTCTACGTTATCGATGGCCGTGGTACGGCTCAGCAAGTTATAGTTCTGAAAGACAAAGCCGATGCGTGCGTTCCGAATCGCGGCCAACTGGTTGTCATCGAGCGTGGAGACGTTGGTGCCGCCCAGTGCATAGACACCCGAGGTGGCCTGGTCCAGACAGCCCATGATGTTCATCAACGTGCTCTTGCCCGAGCCCGATGGCCCCATGATAGCCGTCATCTCACCTTCAGCGACATCAAGGCTCACGCCACGCAGGGCGTGAACCTGGACCGCACCCATATCATACACTTTGGTGATGTCGCGCAGCTCGATCAGCATCAGTTGCCTCCCGCCAGGCCACCGAATAGATCAGTGCGCGGCTGACTGACCACTACCTGGTCGCCCTCAGCTAGCCCCTGCACCACCTCGGTGTAGACACTGTCTGAGACGCCGATCTCGACATCGACGCGCTCAATGCGGTTACTGCGTACAGCATCGACGTAACGTCCCTTGGCGTCGCGCCGCAGCGCGCGGGTTGGTATTCGCAGTGCCTCCTCCTGGCGGTCAACGACGATATCAACGGTAGCCGTCATCAAAGGGCGCACGGCCACATCCGTTGGCTCCAGATCGACTCGCACGCGATAGGTGACAAGCCCTTGAACTGCCTCGCCGAGCAGGCTCACAGAGGTGACGCGCCCGGCGAGATTGACCTCCGGATAGGCGTCGAGGCTCAGGCGCGCCTCCTGGCCTTTGCAGACCTGGCCGATATCGGTCTCATCAATATCTACCAACAGGTGATAGCGCTCATCATCGACAAGCGTACCCACTGGCGTGCCAGGTGACACCTGATCGCCCGCTCGTAGGCTCCACCACGCCAGAACGCCAGAGTTGGGCGCCTTGAGTTCAACATCGGCGAGCCGCAGCTCGGCCGAGAGCACCCCGATCTGACTCTGCTCGACCTGCGCCTCGGCCACTGCCACTTGCTCTGGCGAAGCCCCACGGAGGGCACGAGCAAGGTCTGCCTCTGCTTGAGACACCTGTGACACCGTCTGCGCCAGCTGCGCCCTGGCCTGGTCCAGCTGAGCGCGTGCGGTTGTCAACTCCTCAGGCCGCGCCCCCTTGAGTGTCGATTGCAGCTGCAGCTCGGCGATGCGCACGGCCTCCTCAGCCTGATTCACCGAGGCCTCGGCATTGTCACAATCGGCCTCCATGCCACCAAACTCGAGTCGGCCACAGATGGCATCTCGCTGAGACTGTGTGCCCCACAGTCTGTTCTTGGCCTCTTCGACTCGGCGTTCAGCGATACTGATCTCTTCATCTGTTGCGCCGGCCAGCACCCGGTCGATGTTCGCCTGAGCGCTAGCGACCCCTGCGCGGGCACTGGCGCTACTCGCTTGTGCGATCTCGACTGCCGCTTCGTAACGCGCAATCTCCTCGGCCGTGGGGCCCACCCGAGTCTGCGCAAGCTGCGCCTCGGTAACCGCAAGCGCGGCCTCGGCCTGCCTTACGGCAATAAGCAGATCCTGATCATCTAGCCGCGCCAATGTCTGGCCCGCAATCACGCGATCGCCTTCCTCGACCAGCACCTCAACGACTTGGCCGGCGGCAGCAAAAGTAAGCTGTTGTTCATACTCGGCGGCCACTGAGCCTGTCGCGCTGATCAGCGATTCGATTGTGCCACGTGTCACTGCCTCGGTGATGATGCCCTCAGGCAAGGGGGCCACTTTATCATGCTCTTGCGAGTACAGAATCCAGCTCGCGGCCGCCAACGCAACCACCAGAGCAATGAGAAGCAGTCTCTTCATGCGCACCTCGCTATTTGCTGCAACCACTATCAGCCCAAAGTGCCAAGGGCACTGCTGATCGCCACCAGCAACAGCCTGCTGCCGGTGAACACCGCCCAGGTGACGACGGCCAGGGTGATTGACTTGCCTGTGCTCAGCTTGGCGGCGACGGCGACTGCCACGCTCAGCAAGATCAGGTGCCACAGGGTAAAAGGATCGATACCCGCTAGAAAAGCGTACAGCAGGTTGGTACCGTCCTGCAGCCAGTCGCCACTGGCGGCCAGGAACGACAGCCCCTGATGCTCGATTAGACGGCCGTTGACGGCGATTACGAGCGTCTGAACGAGATTGCGGGCAAAGTCTGGCAGCATGCTCCACACACCTGCGGCGGCAAAGGTACCAGCCCAGGTGCTTTGCCCACCTAGAGCCAGCGCAGACAGGTGCACAACACCCGCCCTCACAAGCCACCCAATGGCCATGACGACGCCACCACCCAATACGGCGCTCAACACCAGCTTGCGCTCGGTCATCTGCGAACGTGCCATCACCAGCGCCGCCTGATCCTCAGGCAGGCTCGCCACGATCGGCTTGAGAATCACTGCCTGGCGCTCATTGGTCAGGGCAACCGTCTGCGGCGCGCTAACCACAGTGAGTAGGGCCAGACTCGACAAGACAAGCAGTGCAGGTAGCCACCAAGACCGCGGGCGAGCTGTTACGGCGGCCATCGCCTGAGTCGGCCGATCAATCATCGCAAGCAGTATCCTGTTCAGACGCATCACCATCCTCCTGCACAGGCCAACGACCGATAGCTACCACCTGTGCGTACGCTTCCAGACGCGTTGAGTTGCGCCGAGGGCAAAGTCACGTGACCGAGCGACGATCTGAAACGTCCAGGGCGGCCTCCAACGATAGCAGCCACCGCCCATCCCAAGGCAGATGATGGGCGTCGAGCAGCCATGTCTCCTCGTTGGCTGTCCAGGCGAGCCATGCCCTTCGGACGGGCCAGCACAGTTGTGCTATCAACCCGACAAGCAAGGCGATGGCAGACAGTAATCCTAGCATCGCCAGCGGCAGGCTGAGCGACTGGATAACCACCGCGACCTCTGGCACCACCTGAATCGTCGTGTGGTTAGCAGCCAGCGTCGTTGGCGAGAGGACTTGTGCACTCGTCAGCACGCGCCCTGACTGACCATCGAGAGCCTCAACGTACAGGGCTGACCCGCCTGCCTGCTCGAACCGCTGGATCAGCCGCAGCAACAGTCCCGCCTCAGCGACGACCACCAGCTGCTCTTGCTCATGGTCATCAAATGCAACTCGGGCCCGTTGGGAGGGGGCACGCGGGCCATCGATGGCCTGTGCCACCAGCACCCGTCCGCTCCGTTGACGAGCCTGCACACTCGCTGCGGGCAGGCTACCGCCCAACCTCACCCACTGACCTGCCGCGATGACGCCAGGCCAACGGCCGATCGTCAGCTGTCGCTCTGCGCCGCTCCGGGCCATAGTGGTGCGAGCCTCGGTCGCCCGCAATCCACCTCCATGCGAGGCAACCAGCACCTCTTGGAGCGTGAGCACGACATCTTGACCTGCGAGCAGAGTCGGCTGCCCCAGCACAAGCACCCCGCGTGTGGTTGCAGCGGGCTCCAGCACGACCGCCGCCAGGCAGGTGGTGAGCAACGCCAGGCCCCAGCTGAGGAGTGAGCGCAGGCACCGCTGCAGACGCGAACGATACAGCACCGCCGCCGGCTGCTCATCAGAACCGAGATCACACTCGAGCCCGACCAGCACACTGCAATGACGCAGCCAGTCGGGCAGCGCCACCGGATAGGGCCCCGAAGCGAGGCGTCGAGCGCGACCGAGCCTGGGTGCGGCGACATGCCAGTCGACGAGCATCTCGTCGAGCGCGCGAAAGACTGCCAGTATCGCGGTAGCCAGCAACAGCGCTGCTACACCACGGGCGCCCAGTCCAGTCGCAGTCTGAGCCACTGGCGTGCCACGCCACCACACCCAGGCGCCTACACACCCCATAGCCGGAGTGAGCAACGTGAGAGGGTGATTCACGGCCTGCCACAGAGCTGCTGTCGAGGTAGAGTGGCGTTTCATGGACTAACCCAGTGTGATAGGGCCCGCCAGGTTGCGGGCCCTGTCTGCAGATATGGAGCTCTAGTCTGAGACGGTGAAAGATTCGGGTGCAGATACCATGGGCGCCGTGCTGAGGTCGGTGTAAGCACCACACACCGGCGCAGCCCAGCGCACCGCATTGGTGATGACCTGTTTGATCTCGGGCTGGTAAAAGATCGGGAAGGTCTCGTGACCAGGGCGGAAGTAGAACACCTTACCCTTGCCGCGATGATAGGCCACACCGCTGCGGAACACCTCACCACCCTGGAACCAGCTCAGGAACACCAGGGCATCGGGCTTGGGAATGTCAAAGAACTCGCCGTACATCTCACAGTGCGGCACCACAAAAGACTCGGGCAGCCCCTTGGCGATGGGATGCCCGGGGTCCACCACCCAGATGCGCTCACGCTCGCCGGCCTCGCGCCACTTGAGACTGCAGTTGGTGCCCATCATGCGGCGGAAGATCTTGGAGAAATGGCCCGAGTGGAGCACGATCAGGCCCATACCGTTCAGTATGCGCCGCTGCACCTTGTCCACTATCTCATCGCTGACCTCGCGATGCGCCATGTGCCCCCACCAGATGAGCACATCGGTGTTGGCCAATACCTCGTCAGTCAGGCCGTGCTCTGGCTCATCGAGGGTGGCCGTGCGCGTCTCGATGTCAGGGTTCTCACCAAGAAACGCCGCAATCTGCCCATGAATGCCATCTGGGTAGACATCAGCGACCTCTTGATGCGTCTTTTCGTGGCGAAACTCGTTCCAGACGGTGACACGAATCTTCTGCGACATGTTGTTACCTCTCTTGCTGCGCACATGCGGCTAAGGGACAAGCCCAGTATAGCCCGCTTGCCAGCGGCATACAACCACTATGGACGATCATCCCAGAGTGGTGCATAGGGCTTGATATCGAGCACGGGTGATCCGTCCCAGGCGTCCAGGCCTTTGACAGTAAGGGTCAGCCCCTGAATGTCGAGGAGCTCGACAGTGGTCAGCCCCAGTGGCGACGGCCGATTGGGCGTGCGCAGTGCCATAATGCCACGCCTGGGCAGCGCCGCATCGCCTTTGGGGTGCTGAAGCTGCTCAAAGGAGCGGTTAGCGCGGTCGATGAGCCAAAGCACCTGCAGCATCTGGTGCGGCTGCAGCCCCGTCAGCGACTTGGCAAACAGCGGCAGCAGCTCGATCTCGGCTACCGCGGCGCGAGCCTCGGCATGAGACTGACCGTCTGGCTTCTCGCTCTTGACCACGCCGATTTGGTTCAGGTGTACTGATCGAGAACCAGCTTCTTGCCAGCAGGCCTGGCAGATTACCTCGCCATCGAGCTGTCGCGTCAGGCTCGCCATCACCGCCAGGCCACATCGCGAACAGGTTAGCGATGGCTCGATGACGGCCTTGGGCGGCAATATGTAGCCGTCGAGCCTCTCGGCATCAACCACCGCGCCGAGCGGAGCAGCGAGGATGGCGGCTGCGCGTTCTTGCCAGAGCGCGTTGAAATGCGCATGGTCATCACCCATCGCAGTGCCCGACCTGACACGTGATACCAGCGCCTCTTGCTCTGGCGTGCCTGGCCGCCGCGGTCTGGCTGTGACGCGGATTGCCAGGCCATCGGAGCGTCGCGCAAAGGTGAAGCGATTGCGGCCATAGCGCTCAACAATGAGATTCCCCTTGCCTGCAGTGCAGCCTACAAGGTACTGAATGGCATCCAGAGCACAGTTATCGGTCTCGCAGACGGCCACCACCTCCTCATCCTGACTGGCTCTACCCACGTGTTGCAGCGCAGCCTCGGCCACGCGAATACCGGTGGCGATTCCAGGGCAGATATGCCCGTGAAAGGCCACCACCGCATCTATCTGTGCTTTGTCGACTGACACTACGCCACCCCCTTTGTGTGTTGCCAACATTGTGCAATCAAACGGTCTGCCGCCCAAGTCCCGTACGTGGCCCACGTACGTGGCCCACGCACGTGGGCATTGACTGCCCTTTGCGGTGTTGTATACTCTTCGTCATGAGCAGATTGCGATCAGTGGACAAAGCCACAATGGCTCGCAGACATGAGGCGGTGCTTTGGCTGCAACTCCTCGCGGGCACCTTCACCTCGCGCCGAGACGCCAAGATGCTGTTGGAGCGCTGGTGCATGCGCGAGCAACACCTGTTGAGCGATTTTGCAGCCGCACCTGCCGCTGAGGCGGCTGAGGTGACCGGGCTGTCTACCGAGCAGGTGCATCAGGCGCAGCAGCTGCTTGCCCAGGCACGTGAGTCACAGGCCCGAATGGGCGCATTTGCCGAGGCCAACATAGAACTCATCATCCGCACCGACGCCGCCTACCCCGAAGAGCTGGCCCACAACCTGCCCGAGGCCGAGCTGCCTTATCTGCTGTTCGCCATCGGTGAGCTGGATCACCTGGCAGAAACAGGTGTGGCCATTGGAGGCGCTCACGACGCTGCCGCTGCTGATGCGTTCGACCTGCACCAGATGGCTGCCGGTCTGGCCGCCTTGCCCGTCCCGATGCTGGGCGGCTTTGAGCGTGGCGTCGAGCGCGAACTCTTGCTGCGCGTTCCAGAGGTGGGTGGTCGTATCACCGTGATGTTGCCTCTGGGCCTGGATCATGCTGCGCCGATATTGGCTCTGCTCCGCCCCTCGCTAGAGGCTGGTCGGGCGCTCGTGCTGAGCCCGTTCCTACCAGAGCAGGTCTACAGCGAACGTGGCGGCCAGGCGCGTCTCTCGCTGCTCAGTGCCATGGCAGGCGCAATGCTTCAGATCGAGCCGGACGCGTCCGTTGACGATTGGCCAGGGGCGCGCCAACTACTGGCTCGTGGTGAGCAGGTGGCGGTGGTGTCACGCTCTGACAGCGCCATCGTACGTGGCTGGGAAGCGGCTGGCGCGCGCATCAACGAGAACTGCAGCAGCGCCTTGACAACGCTCTCCGCGGGCTGGTCGCTTGATGCCGAGGCTGGTGCCGAGCCTCATGCCCTTCCAGGGGTCGAGCCAATCGTTTTCCATGATGCCGACGAAGCCATCGACGTCTTGGGGCGTAGTGGTAGAGTGCCACCTGCCCTGGCACGCCGACTTCGCGAGAGCGGCATGTTCGGCTATCAGGATGTAGAGGATGTAGACGAGCCCTACCAGGACCCCGAACCTGACGTCTAGGGAGGAGCTGTGATGTCGAGCTACACCGATCTAACCAACAACGAGCTTGTGCCTGGCTGGGTCAAGGAGGTCGTTACCGTGGGGCTCACGGTCATGGCCATCGTGCTCTATGGGGGCGTGCTGGCCGTTGCCATCTACCGCACCGTTACCACTGACCCGCCTTTCATCACTTTTGGCATGGAGAGGGCCGCCGCCATGCTGAGCGGGCTCATCGGCACCGTGGTGACGGTCGGGTTTGCCCGCGGGCGACGGCCGCTAACCGTCCAGACGCGAGGTTTGCGGCCAGTCGGCGCTAAACGCCCGTCGCTTTGGCGGCGCCTGGATGCACCAGCCTTGCTTGAGAGCAAGATGCTCGGCCTGGCCCGCACCGTCGGCCTTCCGGTGGTGTCAGGTTCGGTGGCCGCTCTCGATGCCGATGCAGGTTTAGCGCCTGGCGGAGACGAAACACGGCGGCCGCGCGATGCCCGTCTCGTCATGTGGCTGGCGATCATCTACTTTGCCGTCTATTTCGTGGTTGGTCTGGGCGCCTTTGGCCTCACACTGCTGCGCGAGAGCGTACCGGACATGGTGGCCAACGCTGGCTGGGTATGGCTTGGGACGCTGGTATCGGCGGGCTATGCCTTTTTCGGTGTCGACCCAGACTGACGACCTCCATATCGCCAGCGCTATCACCAACGACAAGAAACAGGCGCATCGTGTAGATGCGCCTGTTAGGCTTGATACTGTGTGGCGCAGCGCGGCCTAGCGAGCGATCAGACGCTGAAAGCGCTTTTTGCCGGCTCGCAGCAGCAGCCCTTCATTGGCCAGTTGGCGGCGGGCAATGGACAGGTTTACATCATCCACTGCCTCACCATCGATATAGGCGCCACCCTGCTCGATCAAACGCCGTGCTTCGCTACGCGTACGTGAGAGCCCTGCCAGGCAAAAGAGCTCGGTGACCAGGATGCTGTCATCAAGTTCGCTGGCGTTCAGCGTTGTAGTGGGCGCAGCCTCGGCTGCACCCTGGCCAAAGAGCTCGCGAGAGCGTTGGCGTGCCTCATCTGCTGCAGCCTGCCCGTGCGAAATGATCGTGGCCTCATAGGCCAACCGCTCTTTGGCCTGCCTTAGCTCGGCCCCTTGCAGGCTGGCCAGTGCGGCGATCTCGTCGAGAGGCAGGAAGGTATAGATCTTTAGGAAGCGCTCGACATCGGCGTCCTCGGTGTTGATCCAGTACTGGTAGTACTTGAACGGTGAGAGTAGGTCGGCGTCGAGCCAGATCGCCCCCTCGGCCGTTTTCCCCATCTTGGCACCTGATGCGGTTGTGAGCAACGGGAAGGTCAGGGCAAAGACCTCGGCATCTTCGACGCGCCGCACCAGATCCACTCCAGCCAGGATGTTGCCCCACTGATCATTGCCGCCAAACTGCAACACGCAGCCGTAACGGCGGTACAACGTGAGATAGTCAAAGGCCTGCAGAAGCTGATAGTTGAACTCGAGGAAGGAAAGACCGCGTTCGAGGCGTGACCGGTACGCCTCTGCCGTCAGCATCCGGTTAACCGAAAAGTGCTTGCCGATGTCGCGCAGAAATTCGATGTATCTGAGCGGCAACAACCAGTCGGCATTGTTGAGCACCATGGCGCGCTCATCATCGAACGTGATGTAGTGTGAAAGCTGTGTCTTGATAGCCAAGCGGTTCTCGTCGATCTTCTCAGGCGTTAGCAGCTGGCGCATCTCGCTGCGTCCAGAGGGATCACCGATCATGCCGGTGCCACCACCGACTATTACGAGAGGTCGATGCCCAGCTCGCTGCATATGCGCAAGCGCCATGATGGTGAGCAAGCTTCCAGCGTGGAGACTGGCGGCTGAGGGATCATAACCAATATAGCAGGTAATGGACTGCTCGAGCGCCTGGCGCAGCCCTTCTTCGTTGGACACCTGCTCGACGAATCCACGCTCCTTGAGTGTGTCGTACACGTTGGTCATGATTCCCCTTTTGACGCTTCCTTCCGCGTAGTCTAGAGTCTAGTCACCATCCTAGGTGCAGGCGGGGGGCCTGTCAAGTCTCAACGAATGAGGTATGCTCTTGGGAGATCTCGCTCTCTTGGCTGGCATCGTGCTTATCGCCGGACTCATCTCTGGCACGACTGGCTTTGGCTTTGGCCTCTTTACCGTGGGCATGTTCTCCATCCTCATGCCAGTCTCGCAGGCAACGGCCATCTCCTCGTTGGTTGGGTTGACCAGCATTCTGGCCAACGTATGGAGCACGCGCAAAGACATCTCCTGGCGCGAGGCATGGCCGCTATTGCTCACTGGCCTTCCGGCAACGGCCGTAGGCGTCTATCTGCTGCACAACCTCCCATTGGCGAGTCTGCGCGCTGGCATCGCCGTGATGATCTTGCTGGGCAGCGCTCTGACCTTCTGGTCGCCTCCCAAGCCGATCGTTACGCGTTCGTGGCCGTGGGGCTATGTCGCCGGCGCGGTGTCCGGCCTATTCGGCGGTTCGATCAATATGGGGGGGCCGCCGCTAGTGTTCTACACGTTGGCACGCGCCTGGGATAAGGCGCTGTGCAAGGGCGTTTTTTCGGTGGTCTTTTTTGCGGTGAGCCTGGTGCGTCTGCCGCTCTACGCGTTGGCGGGCGACATCACCACAGAGACTCTGTTAACAAGCCTGTCGCTAATCGTCCCTGCCCTGGCAGGCACCTTTGTTGGTGCCCGTGTGTTCCGCAGACTGAGCACGGTGGGCTTTCGTTACGTAGCCACCGGCGTGCTCGTGGCGCTGGCCATCCGCGTCCTCATCACCTGACCTCGGCATTCGTTCGCCAAAGCATAAAGGGGCGAGTCATACGACTCGCCCCTTGCTGCGGAAGCGACGGGATTCGAACCCGCGATCTTCGGCTTGACAGGCCGACATGTTAACCGCTACACTACGCCTCCAACGCCATCCATTATAGGATTCTGCTCATGGCTGTCAAATCCCCAACAGGTCGTGAATTGGGCCCTCATCGCGCAACCTAGCCTGCCCATCCACGTAAGACTGGTAGAACTTGAACGGACCCTCGCACTCCGGTGCGCTGTGGTCGGCAATGGATGCGATGGACACCAAACCTCTGGCTGTAGGCACAGTTGTTCGTGGTCGGTACCGAGTCTTGCGGCTCGTCGCGGGTGGCGGCATGTCATGGATCTATCAGGTACAGGAAGAGCGCCCCGAGGGCAGTTCTGCGGTTTGGGCGTTGAAGGAACTGCGCCTCGACACGATGGATCGCCAGTCGCTCGACGAAGCCCGCACCCTCTTTGAACAGGAAGCCAACCTGCTCGTACGCCTTGCGCATCCCAACTTGCCCAAAGTAGCCGCTTTCTTCGTCGATGAGGGCCGCTCGTATCTTGTGATGGAGTTCGTGCACGGGGTCTCACTGCAGAAGCGTCTTGACACTGCCCAAGGGCCGCTACTGCAGTCTGAGGTGCTCCCCTATGCCATACAGATCTGCGAGGTGCTGGCCTATCTACATGCGCAGCCCTCGCCGATCATCTTCCGCGACCTCAAGCCCAGCAACATGATGGTTACGCCTAGTGGTCAGATCAAGCTGATCGACTTTGGCATCGCCCGTACATACAAGCAGGGGCAGAACCGCGATACCGTCAGCATGGGTTCGGAGAACTATGCCGCACCCGAGCAGTGGGGCCGCGCTCAGTCAGATGCGCGCACTGACATCTACGGCCTGGGCGCGACGCTCTACCATCTGTTGACGGGTTCGCCGCCCTTGCCGACATTCGTCCCCGGGGCGCGCGAGCCAGTGGATACGGCTAATCCGGCGGTCTCAGCCGAGTTGGCCCAGATCGTCGAAAAGGCGATGGCCAGCGAACGCGAGGCGCGCTACGAATCGGCGCTGGCCATGCGTCAGGCGTTGATCGAGTGTTTGCCGCTGCTGGAACGGCTTCGGCTGCGCACGCCTGGTGATAGGCAGCGTGGACCGGCCGGCGACGCGCCTCTACAGGCGAGCCCCACACCAGCGGCGCCTACTGCCCCATTCGCTGCAGCGAGCATTCCGATAGCAGATCGTTACTGTGGCACCTGCGGCGCAGGAAACAGCCAGCACGCGCGTTTCTGCCGCCACTGCGGGCAAAGGCTCGAGCAAGAGCTGGCCGCCGAGCTGTTGGTGCTGGAGCCGGCCGGCTGGAACTGGTCAATCCCCCTGTTAGGCTCAAGCGTGCTGATCGGCCGTCCCCATGGCCAGCGGCCAGTAGACCTTGACGTCAGCCCGCTTGATCCTGACGGCTATGTGTCGCGGAACCACGCCGTCATCGAGGCCGGTGACGACGGCCACAGTATCGTCGATCTGGCGAGCTCGAACGGCACCGCCGTGAACGGCAGCAAGCTTAGACCGCATCAGGCCTGTCGTCTTGGCAACGGAGACCAGATTCGCATGGGCAAGATGCTATTGACCTATCGAGTTCAGAGGAAAAAGGCATGATCATCTGCCAGGACTGTGGCTGGAGTAACCGTGAGAACGCCTGTTTCTGTGCACGCTGCGGCGTGAGGCTCAACGCGATTGATGCTGAGGTATCGGCTGCCGCTCCTAAAGCGTCGGGGCAGGCAACACGCCCGCTGTTGATCGAGCACGATCAAGTGCTCGAGACGCTGGAGCCCGGCAGTCTGTTACAGCAACGCTTCCAGATCGTGCAACAGCTCGAAGAGACGCCCGAAACGCGCACTTTTCGTGCTATCGACCTTGACCGCTGCGCCAACTGCGGCGCACTGTGCGCCGACGAGCCCGACGGCTTTTGCGCCGAGTGCGGCGCCGCGACAGATGCTCCATGCTTTGTGCGCATTGTCGAGCAGCGTCACCAGGAGCCGCCACCTCACGATGAGCACCTCACTGTTGGCGAGCGCGACTATTTCGTCACTATCGAGCGGCCGATGAGCGTGCAGCGCGAGCGCACAGACTGGGCTGTGCTTCGCGTTGGCCTGCGCACCGACACTGGCGCACAGCGCAAAGTCAATGAGGATGCCATCGACAGCCGCGTCTACGAGCGCACCGGCGAGCGCCGCCTGGGGCTGTTCGTGGTGGCCGATGGTCTGGGGGGGCAGGCATCGGGCGAGGTTGCCAGCCGGCTCGCCGTGCAGCACCTCTGGCAAGAGGTCTACATCGAGTTCTGGGCGCCTGCCCTGCTGGGACAACCCCTGGCGCGCAGCGCCGACGATGTGCTGGCCTCTGCAGCTCTGGCAGCCGACCGCGCCGTGGCCGCCGCCAGAGCAGAACAGAGCAACGACATGAGCAGCACCCTCGTAGCCGCATTGGTGCTCGACAGTAGCGTGCACATCGTCAATGTGGGCGATAGCCGCGCCTACCTCTATGACGAGCATGGGCTGCGGCAGATCACCCACGACCACTCACTGGTGCAACGGCTCGTCGATGCCGGCAAGCTCACCGCGAAAGAAGTGTTCTCTCATCCTCACCGCAATGTGATCTACAACAGCCTGGGCGAGGCCGAGCCGGCTCGGCTCGATTTGTTCTGCGAAGAGATGATCGTCAACGCACGCCTGCTACTGTGCAGCGACGGCCTCTGGGAGATGCTGCGTGATGACGGCATCGAGGAGGTGCTGATGAGCGAATCAGACCCGCAACGGGCCTGCGATTTGCTGGTAGACCGTGCCAACGCGGCAGGTGGCGACGACAACATCTCTGTGATCGTCGCCCAGCTCAATACAGGCGCATTTTGATCGGAGGGCGGCAACATGCCTGAACACGTTTCTCTGACGACTCGTCTCAACAAGGGGTATGTGCCCGTGACCAGTACCCCCCAGCTGGTGTATGCGCTGTTGACGGCCAAACCGGGCGAGACCATTGCCCGCTCGCGCATGGCGCTCAATTTCGGCTTTGTGCTCGACCGCAGCGGCTCGATGCGCGGCGAGAAAATCGCGCGGCTGATCGACGCCGTGCGTCTGGCGCTCGGCAAGGTCTCTACTGATGACTTGGTGTCGGTGACAACCTTCAATGACCGGGCCGATGTGGTTGCGGCGGGGGCGCGTATGAGCGAACACCGCTCGCTTGCCGATCAGATTGCGCGCATCAGGGCCGGAGGCGGCACGCAGATGAGCCGCGGGCTGAGCCTGGGCCTGCGCGAGGTGTACCGCCGCTTTGACAAGAACAGGGTTAACCAGGTGATCCTCTTGACAGACGGGCAGACCTACGGCGACGAGGAGCAGTGTCTCCGCCTGGCGAACGAGGCCGGCGACCACCATATCGCGATCCAGGCCTTTGGTCTGGGCAGTGACTGGAATGAATCGCTGCTGGACGAGATGGCCCGCCGCAGTAGCGGCAACTCGGACTTGATCGAATCGCCTGACGAGATCGTGCCGCTTTTTTCGCAGACAGTCGAGCGCTCACAGAGGGCGATTGTGCGCAATGCGCGGGTAACGCTGCGGCTGGTGTCGGGCGTGGTTCCGCGGCAGGTATGGCAGGTGACGCCGGTGATCGCCAACCTGGGCTATGCGCCCATCGGCGAGCATGATGTGCAGGTCGAACTCGGGGAACTCGATGCCGAACAAGGCAAGTCGCTGCTGGTAGAACTGGTGTTGCCGCCACGACAAGCGGGGCGCTTTCGCATCGCCCAGGCGCAGCTCGGCTATGATTTGCCGTTGGAGCACACCTCGGACGTGTCAGGGCGCAGCGACATCGTGGTTGACTATGTAACAGACCCAGCCCTGGTGCGCACATACGACCCCACCCTGATGAACATCGTCGAGAAGGTGACCGCGTTCAAGCTACAAACACGTGCTCTGGAAGAGGCGCAACAGGGCAACATCATCGGCGCGACGCAAAAGCTGCGCGCCGCAGCAACCCGGTTGCTCGAACTCGGTGAGGATGACCTCGCACGCGCGGCCAACCAGGAGGCCGACAACCTGGAACAGGCTGGTCAGATGTCGTCGGGCGGCACAAAGAAGCTACGTTACCAGACCCGCAAGCTCACCCAAGAGCTGTGATGAGAGGCGCAAAGGAGCCAGACATGAAATGCCCCAAGTGCGGCAACGAGAATCAGAGTGACGCGGTGTTTTGTGACCAGTGCGGCCAGCGCCTGGCGCAGCCTGTGACGCCTCTGCCAGAGGCCGTATCCGCCGATCAGCCGACAGCCCAGGCTGGCACATGCACCCGGTGCGGCGGCGTGAACACGCCTGGCGAGCTGTTCTGCGGCGAGTGCGGCGCTCCGCTTGAGGGCCCAGCCCCTGAGGCAGCGGCTGTGGCGGCAGCGCCGGCCGTGATGCAGCCTGTCGTCGAGCCGGTAGCGCTGGCATGCCCGCGCTGTGGCGCTCAGGCAGAGCCCGATGACGCCTTCTGCGCCAAATGCGGGGCGGCACTGGCAGCGGCCTCCACAACGGAGACAGGGCAGCCAACGGCCACGGTCAACGAGCAGACTGCAGAACCCGCGCCAGCCGAGCCATCCGTCGCGCCGGCGCCTGTCCTGTCGCCCGAGGCGTCGCAGAGCCTTGGCGAGCCGGAAGCGGCACCGTCTGCACCCAGCGAGTGTCCTTCGTGTGGTGCTCACGTAGCCCCCGAGGATGCCTTCTGCGATTTCTGTGGTGCTGCCCTTGTAGGGCCTGCGGCAGCAACAGTGACGAGTAGCGCTCCGGCCGCTTCCAGCGCCACGCCCGCCAAGGCAGAGACCGGCATGCCGCCAGCACAACCCGCCGACCTGACAGCAACCGCTGCCATCACCGCGCCCACGCCTGTGGGGCCGCACCTCCTTGTGCCCGATAGCGGCGCGACCATCGCCCTCTCGGGGCCTGGTGAGGTATTGGTAGGCCGTGAAGATCCCTTCTCGAACACCTTCCCCGATGTCGACCTGACGCCTCACGGCGGCGAAGCTGGGGGCGTTTCGAGGCGCCACTTTAAGATCACCGTCGGAGAAGGCCAGTTCGCCATTCAAGACCTGAACAGCACCAACGCGACCTGGCTCAACCGCACTCGGCTGCAGCCCGGACTGCCAGTGGCGCTGCACGATGGCGACGAAATACGTGCCGGCAAGGTCAAGCTGGTGTTCCGCGCCGGATGACACACTACGCCTGCCCGGCCTGCGGCGCCCCGTTGCGCCCACAGTCGCGGTTCTGCCCGCATTGTGGGCGCCCCACAGCCACGCCCACCGAGCTGACCGGCGCTCTGCGCGGCGGTGACTATGAGATCGTACGCTCCATCTCCAAAGGGGGCATGGGGGCCATCTACCTGGCGCGCGATACACGCGCCTTTGGCCGGCTCTGCGTTATCAAGCAGATGCTGACTTATTATGATGCCTCAGACGAACAGCAGCGCCGGCAGGCGCGACAGAGATTTGAAGAAGAGGGGCGTACCCTCGCCTATCTGAATCACCCGGGCATCCCCAAGATCTACACCTTCTTTGAGGAATCGGGCGGCTACTACCTGGTGATGGAGTACATCGAGGGGCGAAACCTCGAATCGTTTGTGACGCGGCGCCTGGGGGGGCGCTCCACCGCCCCAGGCGCCATGATTCACCGCGAAGAGGTCATCCGCTATGCCGTGCAGCTGTGCCGCATTCTAGAATACCTGCACGGCCAGCAACGCCCGGTGATGCACCTCGACATCAAACCGGCTAACCTGATCCTCGAGGCGCAACTGGGCGATGTGCGCCTGGTGGACTTTGGCACTGCCGGCGTGCGCCAGGGCGGTAACGTCGGTAATGATGGAGCAGACGCGGCCGTGTATGGCACTGACGGTTATGCGCCGCCAGAGCAGTATCGCGGGCGGCCGGTGCCGCGCTCTGATGTGTTTGCCGCTGCGGCGACCATCTATCATCTACTCACCGACGACGACCCTCGCGATCACCCGTTCAAGTGGCCCAAGTTGGCTGCTTTGCCACAAGAGCTGGCGCTGGCGCTAGAACGCGCCCTGCGGCCCGACCCCGAACGTCGCAGCACCGCGTCAGAGCTGCGCGTGGCACTCGAGACGCTCAGCACCCCAAGCCGCACTCTGGAGGCGTTCACCTTTCCCGGCAATGTTCAGATCCGCACGGTGGGGGCCCTTCCCACCCTGTGCGACCAGCATTGGGACGTAGCGAGGCGCTTTCTATATCAGGGCGATTTCCAGCGCTGGCTAGGCGACCTCAACCGGCTCGATCTTGCCGTGGCCGCCGACGAGATCAGAAAAGGCGAGCAGAATCAGGATCGAGGACTGGAGAGATTTCTGCACATCGTCGACCCTGGCCTACCGCACCCACAGGTAGAAGCTAGCCAGCCCAGTATCAACCTGGGTAGCATCGCGCGCGAGGCGGCGCTTATCGAGCATCTCAAGATAGACAATCGCAGCCGCGGCTATGCCCAGGTGAGCGTCTCGGCAGATGAGCCCTGGATTGAGGCCTTCCCGACTACGCTGCACCTCTGGGCGGGGCGTCCGGTTGAGCTGACAGTGACCGTGCACGCAGAAGACCTGCCTCTCCGGCGGCAACAACAGGGCACAGTGACGCTCGTGTGTGAGACGGAAGGTGCGACCGACAGCACAGCCGCGGCAGGCCCGGTCCAGGTGTCGATTCTGGCGCGAGTATCGGTGTGGCGCGAGGTGCTCCGCATCCTCTGGCGCGCCTTTTCGACGGCGGTGCCAACGGCCTGGCGCGGCATCGTGGCGGCAGGTCGCTGGGGAGCCAGTATGAGCCAGAAGCTGGTGCGGCCTTTTCGTCGCAGCCCGTGGCTTTTCTGGCTGCTTTGGGCGGCACTGAGCGTAGGAGCAGGTGTGGGCCTGCACTATGGCAGAGACCTGCTGCTCGCCAACTCCACTCTCGACAAGCTGGTCGGGCCCGTTATCGGGTTTATGCCACCGCTGGGAATGGCGCTGGCGGCCGTTCTGGGGCCGCCAACATTGCTCATCGCACTGTGGCTGATCGTGATCGTAGCCGTGGTGTTGGCGAGCGGCGTCCTTGGCGCCATCAAGGGCGTTTGGCGCTCGTTTGCGCGCTAGCAACGCCGGCCGATACGCGCGACGCCCCCCATGTAGGGGCGCAGCACCGCCGGCACCACGATGCTGCCATCCGCCTGCTGGTAGTTCTCCATCACGGCTATCAGTGTGCGCGGCAGGGCCAGGCCTGAGCCATTGAGCGTATGAACATACTGTACCTTGCCGCCATCGGCAGGACGGAAGCGAATGTTGGCACGCCTAGCTTGAAAGTCCTTAAAGTTGCTGCATGAGGACACCTCGAGCCACTCGCCACAGCCAGGCGCCCATACCTCGACGTCGAATTTGATGGC
>JAAYDS010000331.1 GCA_012729155.1 Chloroflexota bacterium
GCCCTTACTGCGCTGGGCGCATCGAGACAAGGCTTAGCTGCAGCGAGGCGTTACCGTTGTAGGTGTCGACCTCCGGAGAGTAGAGCAGGTCAACACATTGCCCCGCAGCATATTGCTCGCCCAGAGCGCCCATGCCCCATCCGACACACTTGATGGAACCATTGTCGTGCGAAACACGCAGCCGCAGGTGCCGCCCATCGCGACCCATGCGCCGCACTTCTCTGATCACCACCCCCCGCGACGCCAACAAGGGCTCCGGATGGCCTTCGCCAAATGGCCCCAAAGCGTCCAGCGCAAGTGGTGTCTGCACTGATAGCTCTCCGAGACTGACGATGGCATCGACGCGTCGGCTGGGCACAAGGTCCTGATCGCTGAGCGCGTCGGCTGCCTGGGCGAGAAGTCTGCTGGCAAAGACGTCATAGTTGTCGACAGGGAGCGTAAAGCCTGCCGCCGCCTCGTGGCCCCCAAACCGCAGCAGCAAATCGGCGCAGCCCTCGAGTGCACGCGTGACGTGAAAACCCTCTATGCTACGGGCCGAACCGGTGTAGGCGCCGTCGCTGGCCGTCATCACAAAGGCAGGTCGATAGTGCTCCTCGCAAAGACGGCTGGCAATCAGGCCCACCAGCCCCTGGTGCAGCCCCTCAGCGGCCACAAACAGGCACAGATCGTCGGGCTGAGGCGCCAGGAGCTGTCGCGCCTGGTGACACTGCTGTTCCAGTAGCTCCTGCCGCTTCTGATTGAGAGCATCGAGTTCGGCAGCCAAGGGGCGCGCCTCGTCGATTGTCTCACTCGCGAGCAAGTCGTAGCCTAACCTGGCATTCGCCAGACGACCGGCGGCATTGAGCCTCGGCGCCAGCCGAAAGGCCACATCGCTGCTCCTGGCCTGCTCTGCAACGACCCCGGCAGCCTGCATCAGCGCGGCGAGGCCGGGCCTCGGTTGGTGACGCAGCCGCTCGAGGCCCACACGCACTAGCGCACGGTTTTCATCACACAGCGGCACTATGTCAGCCACCGTGGCCACCGCCACCAGATCGAGATACTCCTCAGCAGCGGAGCCCAGCAGCGTCTGCGCCAGGGCATAGGCCACACCTGTCCCCGATAGCTCGCTGAAGGGATAGCGGCTGTCAGGGCGTTTGGGGTCGACCACGGCATTGGCCGGCGGCAGCGCATCTGGCACCGAATGGTGGTCTGTAATGATCACCTCAAGCCCTATGGCGCGGGCCAAGGCCACCTCAGTGTACGAGCGAATGCCACAGTCGACAGTGATGAGCAATCGCGCCCCTTCAGCATAGATCGATTCCACGGCCGCAGCGTTGAGCCCATATCCCTCGTCAAAGCGGTCTGGGATGTAGGCCTTTACGCGAGCGCCCCGCCTTCGCAGCGCACTCACCAGCAGCGCCGTTGCACACATGCCGTCGGCATCAAAGTCTCCATAGACGACGATCTGTTCATCGGCAGCCAGCGCAGCCTCGATCCGTTCGACGGCCAGAGGCATGTCAGGCAGCATCAAGGGGTCGGATGAGGGTGCCTCGGGGGGCGCCAGGTACTGATGAATGGAGGCGGGCGAGTCGATATGCCGCGCATACAGGATGCGAGCGAGGATCGGATCCAGCCAAGGCACGCTAAGCTGAAACCCTTCATCATAGCGGCGTCGCAGCACCCAGCGTTCTCGATCAGTCAACAGGCCTCCACAGGAGTTGGCTCGCGCCCATTATAGGTGCGCCTTTGTGGACGGCCAAGGCAGGGCTAGAGCAGCCCCAGGTCTTTGAGCAGGTTGGTGACCAATGGAATCTCGATCCAGCGCCCGCGAAGGGCATGGATTGCGTACCACAACGTGATAGCTACCGGCAACATCACCAGTAGCGCCGCCCCTAACGCCATCAGCAACAGGCGGCTGCGCATTAAGAGCAGCACTAACACCACCAACAGATCGTACAGCACGCCCACGCCCACCAGAGCGATGGCCTGCGTTGCATGGTGCCGCACAAAGCCGCTCTGTTTCGTAGCCCTGCTCGTAACAAGCAGAATCGGCATGAGCAAGGGAAGCAATAGCTGGCTGATGTATCCCAGCGA
>JAAYDS010000332.1 GCA_012729155.1 Chloroflexota bacterium
ACGCCCTCACGGCGGTTGGTGTGTAGGCCATAGCCTCCCAGTGTGTCGGCGATGGCGTCCTCGAGGGTATGCATCAAGTCGCTGGCCCCTAATCTCAGCCCAGGCAGGTGTAAGATGGGATAGGCGATCAGTTGGCCAGGGCCATGGTAGGTCACATCGCCGCCACGTTCGACGGCGATGAGATCGATGCCCATGTCCTCGAGCACCTCGGCGCTGGCGAGCACGTTGGCCGGGTCGGCACGCCGTCCCAAAGTGATGACGGGGGCATGTTCCACCAACAGCAGCGTATCGGGGATCTCGCGAGCGATACGGCGCTCGACAAGGGCATGCTGCAACTCCCATGCTGGCCGGTAGGCCATGCGGCCCAGGTCGACGGCCCACAAGGGCGGTCGCGACGACGCCATGCTCACGGGCGTTCTCCCAGGCGGGCACCGATGAGATCATCACGACCGCGCGCCAGTGCGGCAGCATCCATGGCCCGCTTGCCCGCCAGTTGTAGCCGCTCGAGCTGTAGTACGCCTTTGCCTGTGGCTACACCAATGTTGTCGGCAAGCGCCAGCACGGTGCCAGGCTCTTCCCCCCCTGGCGACGCGGTGCTCACAGATGCAGCCAGAATCTTCAGAAGCTGACCATGCAGGGTGGTATAGGCCCCTGGCCAGGGGTCAAAGGCGCGTACCTGGCGGTCGATGGCTACAGCACGCTGGGACCAATCGATGGCAGCTTCTTGTCGCGAGATCGGGGGGGCCTGTGAGGCCAGGCAATCATCCTGAGGCCGAGGCTTGAGCTCGCCACGCAGCCAGGCGGGCAGGGTGTCGCCAAGTAGCGCCGCCCCCAGAGCGGCGAGGCGCGTCGTCAGCGTGGCGGTCGTCTCGCGGGTGTCGATCTCCAGCTCTGCTTGGGCGATGATGGGCCCCGTGTCCATACCCGCGTCGGTCAACATCAGGGTGATGCCAGTGTGCTCGTGCCCCTCCAAGATAGCTCTGGCGATGGGCGCCGCGCCTCGCAGCAGCGGCAGGAGTGACGCATGTACGCCGATGCAGCCATGCGGCGCTGTCTCGAGCACAGATTGTGGTAGGATCTGCCCATAGGCGGCCAGCACAAAGACATCGGCCTCGAGTGCGCATAGACGTTCCAGGGCGTCTCGGTCTCGACGGAGTCGTTCGGGCTGCAGCACCTCGATGCCCTGCGTCTGGGCCAGCGCCTTGACGGGTGGCGTCTCAAGCCGACGCCGGCCGCGTCCAACCTTACGGTCCGGTTGTGTGACGACCGCGACTACCTCGTGAGCGTTGATCAGCGCCCGTAACGCTGGCAAGGCAAACTCTGGCGTTCCGAAGAAGACCACTCGAGCCATGGGCAATCCTTTCGTGTTTGGCGCTGATTCTAGCACGGCCCCGCAGTGATACCAACACAAACGCAACCTCGCGCCGTGGTCATCGTATTGTGGGCAAACCTGGGTAGGGGGATGTTCGATGAACCAGGGCAATATGGAGTCGCCCTTTAGCCTGGACGAGAAGGCGCTGCCGAGGCCGCC
>JAAYDS010000043.1 GCA_012729155.1 Chloroflexota bacterium
ACAGCGGCTGTCTGCACATTGCCTCAGATCCGCGAGATGACCGCCGAGCTGTTCGCCGCCGAGGCACGTTGGCTGCCGCAATTCAGCTAGCCATCGCACTGTGATCAAAAAGGCCCCGCCGGGTGTTGGCGGGGCCTCTGCATTCTCAGGCCAGCGTTTCGAGCAGTTGCTGTTTGAGCTTGCCTGCGGGCATGGCGCCGCCAAACCGCTTGAGCTCTTGCCCAGCGCGAAAGAGAATCATGGTAGGGAGATTGAGCACGCCCAGGCGCGTCGGCGTCTCGGGGTTGGCTTGCACGTCAAGCTTGACGATGGTCACCTGGTCGCCCAACTCACCAGCCACCCTCTCGAGCACCGGCGCCAGCATCTTGCAGGGCACGCACCATTCGGCCCAAAAGTCGACCAGCACCGCTCCCTGAGCGCCGAGTACCTCTGATTCAAAGGTGCTGTCTGTCACATTTGATAGGGTCGCCATTACTCCTCCTCGCTCTCAATCTCCGTCGCCGGGCCAGATGCAAAGCGCATGAAGAAAGACACCACCCGATCGAGCTGGTCATGGTCGGTGCGCCCCGAAGTGCCCACCAGGCACTGCTCGATATGGTGGCTCATGATGAACACGCTCGCCTTATCTAGCGCGGCGCGGGCCGCCAGCAGCTGCGTCGCCACAGCCTCGCAATCGCGACCTTCGACGATCATGCGCTGGATGCCACGAATCTGTCCCTCGACCCGGCGCAGCCGCGCCAGAATCTCTTCTTGCACGCTATCGCTGGGGCCGGCCTGTTCTTCGATGCTGCTCATGGACTGCCTCTTCCTGATGACTGCTCATACCCAGTATAGGTTTGTGTGCTTGCAGGTCAAACGCACCTTTACGCCGCTCTGGCTTGGCCCTGGCAGCCCATTGTGGTAAACTCGCAGCACCATACGAGGTACAGAGGATATCCCCATGCTCAAACGAGCATTCGCAACGCTGGCGTTCATCACCCTGCTGCTGGCCCTGGCGATGCCGACGGCCGGTCAGCAACTGGTGGTGCAGATCACATCGCCCGAGATGGGGCAAGAGGTGCGTGGCATGGTGCCCATCATCGGGTCGGCCTCGGTGCCCTCGTTTCAGTTCTACAAAGTCGAGTTCGGCGTAGGCGCCAACCCAGGCGAGTGGGCCGTCATCGGGTCGCTGCACGAACAGCCCGTCATCAACGGCCAGCTCGAAGTGTGGAACACCGCCGTCTTGCCCGATGGCGTCTATACGCTGCGCCTGCAGGGCGTCAAGCAAGATGGCAACTGGGAAGAGTTCTTTGTGCGTAACCTGGTGGTGGCCAACACCCGTCCCACCTCAACGCCGACGCCAGAGGTCACGGAGACGCCCGCTCTGGAGGAGCCCGAGCCCGTACAAGAGGAGGGGACGCCTGCGGTTGCCCCCACAGCCACGCCGCGGGTGTCGCCAACGCCTATCGTCATCGCGCCCACCCGCGCCCCCGCACAGGGCACCCCAACGCCCACGCTGACCGCCCCCGAGGCCGAGAGCGAGTCTCCACTTGACGTCAAGATGTGGGGGCAGTCGGCCATGTATGGCGGGCTGGCCATGGGCGCCGTGTTCGTGTTGGTGGGCATCGTATTCGGCATCCGCCGCTTGCTTTAGGCGCCCGCGCGGCAGGCCATCCGACCTTGGCTTGCTGCTGCGCCACTACGATGGTGCACTGTGCTCGACCCCGAGGAACTCGTGGAGCGCTATCTTATCGCCGGCCTGGGCAACCCAGGCCGGCAGTACGCCGGTAACCGGCACAACATCGGCTTTCAGGCCACCGACTATATCGCGCGCCTGTATGGCATCTCTCTCAACAAGCGTCGCTTTCGTGCGACCTTTGGCGAGGGCGCCATCATCGGCAAGCGTGTAGTGTTGGCGCAGCCACAGACCTTTATGAACGAGAGCGGGCAGGCTGTGGCGCCGCTCGTACGTTGGTTCAAGGTGCCGCTGGATCACCTCATCGTCATCTATGATGATCTCGACCTGGAGCTGGGGCAGGTACGCGTGCGCCCTGAGGGCGGCAGTGGCGGCCACAATGGCCTGAAAAGCATCATCGCCATGCTCAAGTCGCAGGCATTTTGCCGTGTGCGCATCGGCATCGGCCGCCCCAGCGCGGGAGACCCCGCCGACTATGTGCTGAACGACTTTGATCGCGATCAGCAGCCCGTCATCGCCGCAGCCCATCAGCGCGTCGACGAGGTTCTGCGCACGCTGCTAGAACAAGGCGTTCACGAAGCGATGAACCTCTACAACGGGCAGCCGCTGTTCCCCCTCTAGACGAGGCCATATGAAACTGAACCTGCTGGCACCGTTGCGTGCGCACCCCACATACCAACAGCTGCTGACGCAGCTATCGGCAGCGCGAGACGAACGTCGCTTTGCGGCGCTCACGCTGGATGTGCTCGAGGCCGCTCGCCCAGTGCTGCTGGCCGCCATCCAGGCCGACTGGGGCGGCCCCGTTCTCTTTGTCACCGGCACGCCGGCCGCGGCCCGTCAGCTTGCCGAGCAGGTGCAGGGCTATGCTCACGATCCAGCTCTGGTGCGTTACTACCATGCACCCGACACGATCTTTTACGACCGCACCCCGTGGGATCGTGAGACCATCCAGGCCCGCGTCTCGCTCTTGAGTGAGCTGGCCGCGCAGAGCCGCGGCGCGGCCGCCCCACAAGGGCTGTTTATCACCGCCTCGATCTGGTCGCTGATGGCCAAGACCGTCACTCCGCGCGCCCTGCTGCGCGCACATCAGACGCTCGATCAGGGACAGGCCGTGCCAATGTATACGCTGATCGAGCGCCTCGTTCGCGCTGGCTACGAGCGTGTGCCCGTGGTTGAGGAGCCAGGCACCTTTGCCCACCGTGGCAGCCTGGTCGATGTCTACCCGCCGGGCCAGCATTGGCCCATTCGCATCGACTTTTTCGGCGACGAGATCGACTCGATCCGCACATTCGATGCCAGCACGCAGCGCACCCGCAAAAACCTTACCAGCGTGGCTTTGCCGCCTGCCAGCGAGGCGCTGCCCGAGTGGGGACTGGCTGCGCGTGAGGCCCTCGCGAGCTGGCAGCTCGATGGCTGTAACGGCGTGGCCAGGGCGCGCTATCAGGACGATCGCGACCATTTGCTCGAGCGAGCCTACTTTCGTGGCATCGAGTACTATACGCCCTATCTCTATCCCAACGCTGCCACGCTCACAGACTATCTGCCGGCCAATGCCCTGCTGCTGGTCGACGATGTGTTGACGCTCGAGACGGCTGCCCTCGGCCTCGAGAACCAGGCCACCAGTCTGAGGGCCGACATGATCCGCGACGGCGACCTGCCAGCCAACTTTGCCATAGCTCACCTAACGTGGGAAGAGCTCAAAACCCGCCTAGCGGGCGCCATCAGCCTCGGCTATGGTCAGCAAGAGCTACAGTCTCCCATCGGCCGGCTCTTTGTGGCGGCGCCGCACTTTGGCGGTCAGCTCGAAGACGGCCTGGCCGAGGCCGTGCGCCTCAGCCGCGACGGCCAACGGCTGGTGCTCGTCTCGCGGCAGGCCGAGCGCCTGGCCACCCTCTTGCACCAACAGCAGGTGCCTGTGACGCCGACTCGCGAGCTGGCGAGCCTACCAGCACCAGGTACCATCAGCCTGATCGATGGCGTCGTCAACGAGGGCTGGGCCCTGCCGGCAGCCGACCTGCTGCTGCTCACCGATGCTGAGCTGTTCGGTTGGGTGCGCAAACAGCGACGCCGAGAGATAGCCCCTCGCCAGAGCGCACCGGAGGCCCTCTTTGCCGACCTGCAAGAGGGCGACTATGTCGTACACCTTGAGTATGGCATCGGCGTCTATCGCGGGTTGGTGCGCAAGAGCATCGGCGGCGTCGAGCGCGAGTACCTGGAGCTGGCCTATGAACAGGGCGATCGCCTCTTTGTGCCCATTCATCAGGCCGACCGCGTTAGCCGCTACCTGGGCGCCGACGAGCGCCAACCGCGCATCCACCGCCTGGGGGGCACCGAGTGGGCCGCCGTCCGCGAAAGGGCTGAAAAGGCCATCCGCGATATCGCGCGCGACCTGCTCGAGCTCTACGCCGCTCGTGAGGTGACGCCCGGCATGGCCTTTGCGGCTGACACCGAATGGCAGCACGAGCTAGAGGCATCTTTTGCCTACGAAGAGACCGACGACCAGCTCCGCGCCCTGGCCGAGATCAAGGCCGACATGGAGCGCCCCAAGCCGATGGACCGCCTGGTGTGCGGCGACGTGGGCTATGGCAAGACAGAGGTGGCCCTGCGTGCCGCCTTTAAGGCGGTGATGGATGGCAAGCAGGTGGCCGTGCTGGTGCCCACCACCATCCTGGCGCAACAGCATTTTTACACCTTCCGACGACGACTGCGCGCCTTTCCGGTGCGCGTCGAGATGCTTTCGCGCTTTCGTAGCCCCGACGAGCAAGACGAGGTTATCCTCGGCCTCATGGAGGGCAGCGTCGATATCGTCATCGGCACACACCGTCTGCTCTCGCAAGATGTCTCGTTCCACGACCTGGGCCTGGTGGTCATCGATGAAGAGCAGCGGTTTGGCGTTACCCACAAAGAGCGCCTCAAGCAGCTCCGTCGCGAGGTAGACGTGCTCACCATGACGGCCACGCCCATCCCGCGCACCCTGCACATGTCGCTCAGCGGCATCCGCGATATGAGCATAATCGATACGGCCCCCGAGAATCGCCTGGCAGTGCGCACTGTGGTGGCGTCCTACGAGGAGAGTGCCATCCGCACGGCCATCCTGCGCGAGATCGACCGCAACGGTCAGGTGTACTTTGTGCACAACCGTGTGCAAGATATCGACCTGGTAGCGGCTGCGTTGCACCGCATCGTGCCCGAGGCCAGTGTGGTCATCGGCCACGGGCAGATGGACGAGGACGAGCTCGCACAGGTGATGCTAGACTTTGCCCAGGGGCAGTATGACGTACTTCTGTGCACCACCATCATCGAAAGCGGCCTCGACATCCCCAACGTCAACACCATCATCATCGATGATGCTGACCATTTTGGCCTGGCGCAGCTCTACCAGTTGCGTGGCCGCGTGGGGCGTGGGCTCAACCGCGGCTATGCCTACCTGCTCTATCGACCGCCGCTCACCGAGATCGCCACCAAGCGCCTGCAGGCCATCCAAGAGGCCAGCGAGCTGGGCGCAGGCCTGCGCGTGGCTATGCGCGATATGGAGATCCGCGGCGCCGGCGAGATTCTCGGTGCAGAGCAGCACGGCCACATCAATGCCATCGGGTTTGATCTCTATAGCCGCCTGTTACGGCGCGCCGTGCAAGAGATCCGCGATGCCTCAGGCGAGTCGCTGGAGGCGGTGATTCGTGCTCAACACCGGGCAGCCGTCGAGGCCCTCAGCCTCGACCTGGGTCCCAGCATCGATCTGCCCCTCTCGGCCCACCTGCCAGATGACTATATACCCGACGCCGCCCTGCGCTTGCGTCTCTACCGGCGGTTGTCTCACGTCAAGACGCTGGACGACGTTGCCCAGATACGCGATGAGCTGCGCGATCGCTTTGGCACCATGCCGGCGCCGGTCGAGGACCTGTTCTACCTGCTCGAGGTCAAGGCGCGAGCCGAGCAGGTTGGCGTGATTCAGATCAAGAGCATGGAAGACGAGATTGTGCTGGTGCTGCCCCTCTTGCTCACCGACAACGCCCTGGCGCGGCTGAACCGCCAGCCCGACGTGCGGGCGCGCGGGTCGCGTGTGTGGCTGCAGGTCGGCGCAGACTGGCGCGATCGCCTCACCGCCGCGCTCGGGATGATGGATCGACTCGAGCTCACCCCACTCACACCCTAGAGGAGCGAAACATGAACACCAGCAGCTATGATGCCCTGACCGCACGCCCGGCCCATGCCGGTACCATCCTGGCCATGTCCGTGCTGCCCGACGGCGTCAAGGCGCCCTTTGGCCATGCCTGGGGCCATCTCAACCCGGGCGGCGAGATGGAACCTCACACGCACCCCACGCAAGAGATCTACTTCTTCCATGCAGGCCATGGCCAGGTGGTCATCGGCGATGAGGTCGCCGAGACCTTCCCCGGCATGGTGGTCGATGTGCCCCCCGATGTGATGCACACCGTGCGCAACAACTCGGACGGCGAGATGCTCTGGTTCGCCCTCTGGTGGCCAGTCGTCGAGTAACCGCCGGCTGCCAGAC
>JAAYDS010000044.1 GCA_012729155.1 Chloroflexota bacterium
GAGCGGGGCGGGCCGTGAAGGTGGCGGCATGACGGTGCCGGCCCCAGCGGTTTGGCGCACCGCTACTTGCGGGCTGCAGCGGTGGCCGTGCGCGTGGGCGTTGGCGTGCGGGTCGCTGTCGGTGTGCGCGTGAACGTTGGCGTACGCGTCGCTGTTGGCGTACGCGTTGCGGTGGCCGTGCGCGTGGGTGTGACGGCTGGGCCGCCCTGCGCCGCGCTAAGGGTATAAAGCTGCGTCGACGTCTGGCTGCGGTAGCTGGGGCGCGCGCGCACATAGAGCGGCTGGCCGGCCGTGGCCTTGAACGTCAGCGTGACGGCCTGGCCGAGACCCGCATCGGTGCGGCTGGCCAGCACCGTCTTGGTGGCCGAGTAGACGGTCAGGTCGGCGGCCACGTTGGGGGCCACGTCGGCGAGCGTGACGGTCATGTTGACGGGGCCAGAGCCCGCGGGGGCGGTCAGCACGAAATAGTCGGCGTCGCCCGAGACGGCCTCCCAAAAGTAGCCCTGGATGGGGCCCGCCGGCCAGTCCCACGGGGTGGCGTTGGCAAAGGCGTCGTTGGGCTCTTGCAGATCGCCCAGCAGCTCCGAAGCCAGCACGTAGGGGTTGAACGAGACCTGGCTGCGCTCGCTGGGCCGCACGCGCACATAGAAGGTCTCGCCGGCGTTGGCGTCGATGGTGAGGCTCACCTGGCCCCCAAGAGGCGCATCGGTGACGCTGGCGGCCACCTGGCGGGTGCCGGTGTAGATGGTCAGGTCGGGGGCCACGGCAGCGTCGACGCTGTGCAACTGCAAGGTGAGCAGGCTGCTGCCTTTGGCCTCGGGCAGGGTAAAGCGATAGTAGTCGGCCTCGCCCGAGACGCGCTCCCAGAAGAGGCCGCCGGTGGGCCCCGCCAGCAGCGGCCACTCGGTGGCCTGCGCAAAGTCATCGTCGGGCTCGTTGACATCGGGCATGCCACTGATGGCCAGGGTGTAGGGCGTCAGCGACGTCTGGCTGCGCGACGAGGGCCGCACCCGCGCCACAAAGGCATCGCCAGGGTTGGCATCGATGGTGAGCGCGATGCTGTCGCCCAGGGGGGCGCTGTACTCGTTGGCTACCACGGCGCCGTTGTGATAGAGGGTCAGGTCTGGCGCCACGTTGGGCGAGACGTCGTCGAGATGCACGGTGAGGAGCATGGCGGCCTCTTGATCTGACAGCTCAAAGGCGAAATAGTCGGCATCGCCCGAGGCGCGCTCGAAAAAGTAGCCGCTGGCCGGGGCCGAGCGCCAGTCCCACAGGGTGGCAGTGGCGCGGGTGTCGTTGGGCTCGTCGGGGTCTGGCACGGCGGCCAGGTGCAGCTGGTAGTATGCAGCCGACGTCTGCAGCGCGCTCGAAGCGCGCACGCGTGCCACAAAGGTGTCGCCGGCGTTGCCATCGACGCTGAGGGCCATACCCTCGCCTGGCGCGGCGTCGGTGCGGCTGGCTACCAGCAGGCCGTTATGGTAGATGAACAGGTCGGCCGCGATGGCGGCTGGCACGTCGCTCAACGTCAGGGTATAGATGGCCGGCGCATCGGCCGTCCAGGCAAAGTGGTCCAGATCGCCCTCGCTGAGCAGTTGGCCGCGCATAGGCCCCTGGTCCAGGCCCCAGGCGTTGGCGGCGTCGCGGCTGTCGTTGGGCTCTTGCTCGCTCTGGCCGCTGTAGGGCGTGGGCGAGGGCGGGGGCGTGGGGGTTGGCCCCGTCTCGAAGCTGACGGTGAGGGTGTAGGGGCCGCCGCCGATATAGCTGGGCACGACGATATAGTACACGCCAGCCGCAGGCGCAGGCAGCAGGCACAGCTCGGCGGCGGGGCCGCCGCGGGTGCTGTAGCAGACCAGCGTGCCGGCGGAGCCGAGCGCGCCCAGGGTCATCTGCAGGTCCAGGTCGTTGGGGGCCAGCATGTCGCTCAGGGTAACGCGCAGCGCCGCCAGGCCGTCGGGCGCGGTCAGGCGGTAGATGGCCTCGTCGTCGCCGCTGTCGAGGGCGCCATACCACACGCCAGGGCCGATGTCGATGATGGGGCGGCTGGTGGGCGTGGGCGTGTTGGTGGCCTGGGCAGGCGGCGCGGGCGTGGCCGTGGGCGGCACCGCCGAGACGCCAAAGGTGCAGGCGGCGCTGTTGTCGGCCAGGTCTTTGTCGTGGTACAGGCGGGCCTCGGCGCGCAGGGTGTAGCTGCCGGTCAGCAGGTCGTTGGGTGCGCCGCGGGTGGCATAGACGGTGGTGTCGCAGTCGGTGCGCGTCCAATAGTGCCATGCGTTGGACTCGTGGTTGGTGATGGTCACGGCGCCGCCAGACGCGTCCCACGGGGTGACGGTGTCTTGCCAGGGGCCCCAATCTCCCAGGCCCACGCGGGTGCGACGGTGCTCCCAGATGTAACCCGAGAGCGGCCCCTGCTCGATGGTGACCGTATCGCCGTCAGACAGCAGCCGCAGGTGGTCGTCGCCAGGCCAGCTATCGACGCCGCTGTTGTTGGCCATGTTGGCCCACAGGTCGTAGAGGCCATCGCCCCAGTCGAGCTCGTAGGTCTGGCTGGTGGGCTGGTCGAACATGGCGAGTATGTCGCAGCGCGAGTCGCCAACGATGGCCGGGCAGGTATCAACGGCGCTGCTCCAGAGAATCCAGTTGTTGTAGGCCAGGGTGGGCACATCCTGGCGGGCCAACAGCAGCGGCGTGCCCGAGGGGCCTGTGAGGTAGACGTCCGCGGCAAAGTCGCGCGAGTAGGCGGTGGGCTGGTATTCGGGCGCTGATTCACCGCGGTCGTTGTCGTAGGTGACGGCGAACTCGCCCTGGCCGCAGGCGTCCAGGGTGGTGCGGACGTTGGGCGCATAGCGGCAGGGATTGTCCTCGCACTGATCCATGCAGACGCTGTATTGGCCCACCGTCATCTCGCGGCAGTCCATGGTATAGCCGCCGGGTGCGCCCACGATCTCGGCGGCGATGGACAGCAGAAAGCTAAAGTTGGTCCACCAGTCGGGGTCGTCGCAGCCGGTGAGCGTGTAGGCGCTATCGTACCAGAAGGAAAAGGTGTTCAGGTTGCCGTGGCCCAGCACAAACTGGTAGGCCACACAGTTGGCGGCGCAGGCTTCTTGGCGGCAGGCGGCCTCGGGGCCGTCGGCACGGGCGCGAGGCTGCGTGAGGCTGGCAAACGGCAACCGGGGCCATGAGAGGAGCAGTAGGGCGGCGATGAGCAGCGCGACGATCAGACGCAGGGCGCGGCGAGGTTGCAGCACGGCGGGCCTCCTGAGGCACACGTCCGAACACGCTAACTCATTGTAGCGTAGATCCACGTTTTGTAGCGTAAAGACCCGCCGGACGGGCGCGGGCGCGCCTGTCGATGCAACATAAAGTCATTGACAGCGACCGCAGGCGATGCTATCCTAGCGTTTGCTAGGAGATGGCGGCAACGCCAACGCGCCACCTGGCAGACTCTGCACCGCACAAGGGCCGCTCGGTCCACACTCGTCCGCCAGCCAGCACCTTACCAGGGCAGAGACGGGCACCACCCCAGGCCAGGCACCTGGGGTTTCTTTGTGGGCTGCACCGCGCCGAACCGGTTGATGGGTCGCTCTTGGCGAGCTGTTGGTTGGAGGTGTGGGATGGCGGTTCGTCGACTCAAACGCGAGTTGGGCCTGGGGCAGGTGCTGATGCTCGGCACTGCCGGCACCATCGCGGCCGAGATCTTTGTGCTGACCGGCCACGTGGCCGGCATGGTGGGCCCCGCGGCGGTGCTCGTGCTGCTGCTGGTGGGCATCCTCAACTATACCTTTGCGCTCAACTATGCCGAGCTGGGCACCACCTATCCGGTGACGGGCGGCGCCATGACCTATGTGCAAGAGGCGCATGGCAACGGCCTGCTGGCCTATCTGGTGGGCTCGGTCGACTGCCTCTCGAGCGCCTTTTACGCGGCCCTGTCGGCGGTGGGCTTTGGTTACTCGTTGCGCGTGTTCATCCCTGGGCTGCCCATCGTGCCCACGGCGCTGGTGGTGACGGCGGCGTTTACGCTGCTGAACGTGCTCGGTGTGAACAAGGTGGGCCGCGCGCAACTGCTGCTGGGCGGCGTGCTGCTGGCGCTGCTGGGCGTGTATGTGGCGGCCGGGCTGGGGCCCAACGGGTTCAGCCGCGGCGTGTTTATGCCCGAGGGACGGCTGTTCATCCACGAGGGCGGCTGGCGCAACCTGCGCGGCATGCTCAGCACCATGGCGCTGATCTTTAACGCCTATGTGGGCTTTGAGATCATCGCCGATGACGCCGAAGAGATCCGCAACCCCAGCCGCAACATCCCCATCGGCCTGATCGCCGGGCTGACCATCATCACGTTGATCTATGCCTCGGTGGCCTATGTGACGCTCGGGACCATCTCGTGGCACGAGCTGGCCGGCTCTGAGACGGCGCTGAGCGATGCAGCGGCGCGCCTGCTGCCGGGCTGGGGGGTGCCGCTGATCGCGGTGGCGGGCATCATCGCCACGCTGACCAGCGTCAACTCGGCCATGCTCTCGGCCCGCAGCGAGGCGCTCACCCTGAGCCGCCTGGGGCTGTGGCCGCGCTTTATGGCGCGGCTGGGGCGGCTGCGCACGCCCTATGCGGCCAGCCTGGCCATCGGTGCGGTGGTGGCGCTGACGGCATCCATCGGCCTGGTCGAGTTCTTGAGCTATATCAGCAGCTCGGGCTATCTGTTCGTGGTGTTCTGGGCCTGCCTGGCCATGGCGAGGCTGCGCCAGCGCCACCCCGACCTGCCCAGGCCCTTCAAGGCGCCGCTCTTTCCGCTGACGGCCTACCTGGGCGCGGGCATCTGCGCCGTGGTGGTGGCCTTTACGGCGCCCAAGCCGCTGCTCTTTGTGGTGGGCCTGCTGGCGCTGTTGACCGTGGCCTACTATGCCGCGCCGCCGTTGCGCCGCATGCTGCGGAGGCGGGCCGTGCGGCGCATGACGTCGTCGCAGCGCATTGTGGTGGCGGTGGCCAACCCCAACACGGCCCGCGGGCTGGTGCACGTGGCGGCCATGCTGGCCGAGGCGTCTCCGGGCACGGGCATCGAGGTGCTGGGCGTGGCGCGGCCGGGCAACCCCGACAAGGCGCAGGTGCTGCGCGATCTGACGCCCGCGCTGCGGCGGCGGCAACATCAGCAGCTCGAGCTGGCCGCTGACGAGGCCCGCGAGCGTAACGTGCCCTTTTACACCGAGATGCGCGTGGCCAGCGACGTGGGCCGTGCGGTGGTGCAAGAGGTCAACACGCAGGGGCAGGTGGGCCTGGTGCTGATGGGCTGGCCGGGCAAGCTCACGGCCGAGACGCTGCCGGGCCACCCTGTGGCGCGCGTGCTGCACGATGCCCATTGCGACGTGGGCGTGCTGCTCAACCGCGGGCTCGATGGTCTTGGGCGCATCATGGTGCCCTTTGGTGGTGGCGTGCACTCGCTGCTGGCGGTGCGGCTGGCGGGGCAGCTGGCGGGCATTCACAATGCCGAGGTGCTGGCGGTGCGGGTGCGCGCCAGTGGTGAGCCCGAAGAGATGCACGACCAGCTGCTCGAGGTGCAAGAGGTGTTCGAGGCGGTCTATGGCGAGGTGCCCGAGTTTGCCACCATGAAGGTGGTGCAGGCAGCGAGCATCGAGGCGGGCATCATCGAAGAAGCGCGGCGCAGCGGCTGTGATCTGGTGGTGATGGGCGCAGCGGTGGCCTATTCGCTGCAGACCGACCTGTTCGGCGGGTTGACGGATCGCATCGCCGAGGAGATGCCCTGCTCGGTGCTGCTGGTGCGGCGCTTTGAGCCGGGCGTGCTGGCCTGGCTGCGACGGCGGCTGCAGCACACGCTGACCGAATAGTCGCACGGGCCGCGGTGTGCCGCGGGGCCATTTGCGCGGCA
>JAAYDS010000333.1 GCA_012729155.1 Chloroflexota bacterium
AGCTCAACGAGCGCCTGCCTCAGGGCATAGGCCGTGTTGCCTTCGAGATGAGGGCTGCCGTGGATGCCGAGCACGCGCATGTCCGCCTCCTGTATCATGGCCGTTTGGTGGTATCATCATTCTAGTTGCCTGAACGACACGCTGACAACTGCGAGGCCGACATGATCATACCCTACGATATGCACGCGCACACCTACTACTCGCCCTGTGGCCGCCGCCTGACAGCCGCTGGCGAGCCGGCCGCCACGCCTGCGCTCTACCGCGACGAGGCCCTGCGCCTGGGGATTGGGGCGATCTACCTGACCGACCATTTTGTCGAGGACCCAACCAACCCGGCGGCGCCGCAGTTCTACAAGGGTTCGGGGCCGGCCATCATCGCCGACCTGCGCCGTGAGCTGGCCACGCTGGGCGAGGCCGATGGCCTGCGCTTTTTGGTGGGTTGCGAGACCGAGACCTTTTCCATCGAGCATGTGGGGGTGAGCCCCGCCACGGCGGCTCAGCTCGATATCGTGTTGGTGCCCACCAGCCACTATCACCTCACTGGCGTGCCCCAGCCCGAAGGCGACGCGCCGGCCGACGTGGCGCGTCACATGCTCACCATGCTGGCCTCGGTGGTGGCCAAGCCCTGGCTCGACGTGCTGGCACACCCTCTGGCCGAGCGTGAGGCGCTGATCGGCGATCTGCGCGCCATCTATGAGGCGATGGATCGGCGCTGGCTGAGCGACATCCTGGGGCAGGCCGCCTGCGCCCAGATGGCGGTTGAGATCAACGCGGCCTCGCTCAACGACGAGGGCATTCCGCACTATCGTGAGGTGCTGGCCGATCTCTTGCCGCTGGCCCAGTCACTTGGCTGCAAGTTCACCCTGGGCTCTGACGCCCACAGCGTGGACATGCTCGCCTGGCCGCTGCAGATCGAAGGCTGGGTGCGTGGCCTGGGCCTTGATGAAAGCGATTTCCTCACGCCAGACACCTTGCTAGCACGCCGTCACCGCGTCTAGGCCATTTATCCATTGTTGCATCGCGCCAGAGAGGAGCCTTACCATGATCGACCCGCGCCGCGCTGGCCGCTATGAGCGCATCTACGCGCAGCTTGAGGCGTTGATCGCCAACGAGTCGCCCAACCTTACGGCGGCCATGGCCACCATCTGCGCCGTGCTGCACCACAAGATGCCGCACCATTTTTGGACGGGGTTCTACCTGGTTCGCGCCGGCGATGAGGCCGGTGAAACGCTCGTCGTGGGCCCCTATCAGGGCCCGGTGGCCTGCCAGGTGCTCGAAGGGGGTGGCGTGTGCCTGCACAGCGTAGCCACGCAGCAGCCAGTGGTGGTGCCCGACGTCCACGCCTTTGCTGGGCATATCGCCTGCGACGAGCGCTCGCAGAGCGAGATCGTCATCCCGCTCTCTAAAGCGGGCCGGGTTGTAGGCGTGCTCGATATAGACAGCAGCCGCCTGGCCCAGTTCGATGACGACGACATTGCGCCGCTGCAGCGCATCCTGAGCCTGCTCGACCCGTATCTCTAGCCCTGCAAACAAAAAAGGGCGAGCCGTACGGCTCGCCCTTTGGCATCACGCTCCATGCTACTTGATGGCGTAGGTGATCTGCAGCGTCAGAGTCATGTCCAGCTCACCCGGGTTGATGGGGCCAGCGCCCCCACCCATGCCCGCCGCGGCCATTTCTCTGGCGTTAAAGTTGCTGTAGGGCACTGACCCGCCGACCACCTCACTGACACTCACCACTGCGCCGATTTCGACGTCGGTCAGGCCGGCCAGTTCTTCGGCTTTGGCGCGCGCATCGTCAACGGCCTTTGCGCGAGCCTCGGCCTCGAGGTCAGCGGCATCGTCCAGATAAAAGCTGACGCCATAGACCGAGTTGGCGCCGGCATCGATAGCGGCATCCAGCACGGCACCGACCTGCTCAAGATCGCGGATCTTGACATTGACGCTGTTCATCACGCGGTAGGTCACGTCTGTGCTCAGGCGGCCCTCGTTATCGGGCGTGCGCTCTGACCAGATGCTGAACCCCGAGGTCTGGATGTCACGCTCGGCGATGCCCAGATCGGTGAGCGCCGCGATGATCGCTTCCATCGTCGCGCTCGACTCGGCCGTCGCCTGTTTGACGTTGGCGCCCATGGTCTCGACGCCCAACGTAGCCTGAGCCGTGTCTGGCTGAGTGGTCACGGTGCCCTTACCGACAACCGTGATAGTACGCGATACGTCGACGACGGCAGAGGCCTCATCAGTGCTAGCGGGCGTCTGCGCCGAGACGGCCAGGGGTAGAAGGCCCTGGCTGACAATGAGCGCACCGGCTAGCGCGACTGCAGCGACACCAAGTGCAATGTTACGGATTCGAGAGAGCTTCATGGTTTATCCTTTCTCACTGAGCTTTGATTATTGGGGCTTGTACCTCTACAGACGTCCGAGCAGGCATACGGGTTCCATCGTTGTTACGGTTTC
>JAAYDS010000334.1 GCA_012729155.1 Chloroflexota bacterium
CCCCCGCGAAAGGAGACTGTTGCGATACTCGCGCGATGCGCGCGAATGTGGTATGATGAGCACACGAGACCCCTGAGGAGATGCCAGACATGCCCTTCATCAGCTACAGCCGTGACCAGGACTGGTTGTTGCCGCCCTCTTTGGGCGAACTGATCCCTGCGGACCACCCTGCGCGCTTCATCGCCGAGGTTGTGGACCAGTTGCCCTGGGACGAGGTGGGCATCAGTCACCTGCCCAAGGCCGAAGGCAAGCCCTCGTATCCGCCTCAGGTGCTGCTGGCCGTGTGGCTCTACGGCTTCATGACTCGCACCCGCTCGTCGCGCAAGCTCGAACAAGCCTGTCGGGAAAACCTGCCCATGATGTGGCTTACCGGTCTGCTGCATCCTGACCATAGCACCCTGTCCCGCTTCTACAAGCAGAACCGCCAGGCCATGCGGCCGCTGTTCAAGGCCACGGTGCAGTTGGCGGTGCAGGCCGGGTTGGTGGAATTTGCCTTTCAGGCTGTGGATGGCACGCGCATGGGCTCGGCCTCGCGCAGGACGCTGCATAGCCGGGACGAGATCACCCGCCTGCTGGCGGCGGTGGAGGCCGAACTGGCTGCCATGGATGCCACCGAGGCCCAGAGCGACGACGAGCCTGGGCCGCCATCGTCGCCTGGTCCGCGGGAGCGCTGGGGAAAAGAGGAAATCCACCAACATCTGACCGAAGCGCTGGCCGAGATGGACCGGCGCGCCACCCTGCCGGGTGGGCGCCACGACGCCGCTATGGCCAGCATCAGCGATCCCGAGGCGGCGGTGATGAAGGCTCGTGCGGGCTACGTGGTGGGCTACAACGCCCAGGCCGTGGTGGACGCCAAAGCACAGATCGTGGTGGCGGCCGATGTGGTGAGCAGCGCCTCGGACGGCGCACAGCTGTTGCCCATGCTGGCTGAAGCCAAAGCCATGACCGGGCGCCAGGCTGTCGTGGCAGCCGCTGACAGTGGCTACTTCGACATCGGCGCCATCGTCGAGGCGGAAGAAACGGGAATCCAGGTATTTGTGCCGAAGCCACGGCGAGCGCAAGCCAAAGGGGCAGAGCGCTACGCCAAAGCGAACTTTGTCTACGATGCCCAGAGCGACACCTACACCTGTCCCGAAGGCAAGACGCTGGTGTTTACGTCGGAGAGGCCTGAACATCATGGCAAGCCCAAGGTCACGCGCATCTACCGCGGGCGCGAGTGTCAGGGGTGCCCGGCCCTGGCCAACAAGCTGTGTACTAGCAGTGCAGCGGGGCGGACGGTGCACCGCTACGAACATGACGCCGACCTGCCGGGCTACCTGGAGCGGTTGCACTCTGAACGCGGACGGGAACTGACGCGCTGGCGGTCGGGGACAGTAGAGCCGTTGTTTGCCAGCACCAAGGAACGGCTGGGTATGTTGCGCTTCCTGCTGCGCGGCTTGCTCAATGCCAAAGGCGAATGGTACCTGACCTGTGCTGTGCATAATCTGCTCAAGCTGTGGCGGTACGTTTGGCGCCCCCAGCATCAACCAGTGACGAGTGGGGCGTGAGTGAAGGGATGGTAGAAACGAACCGAGCGATGAAACGATCATCCAGTCATAGTCCCTAGAGACGGCCGCTAGTCGGGATCTCGCTGCACGATGGTCCCGAAGAACGTCTTCGACCCCTTGATCAGGTCCCTTTGGGGCCCGATCTTGCCCACAAGGAGACGGAATTGCAACAGTCTC
>JAAYDS010000335.1 GCA_012729155.1 Chloroflexota bacterium
ATGCAGTTGGCCGAGGCGCTATCATTGCCGGTGTTGGCGGGCACCGAAATGAACAAGCCCGGGCAGCGTGAGATGGACGATTTCGACGCCGTCGAATTGCGGCCCTACTGGCCGGCTTTCAAGCGTGGTGCAGCCTGGCTGTGGGGTCACACAGCAATGGCACGTCGCTTTGGGTGCGGCCATCAGAGTAGCTGGGCACGAGGCTGGATGCCCTCTCGCTCAGCGCGCCTCGGCTTTTTTGCTGCGCTGGGCAGCTCTCTGGCGGCCAACGACCCACGCTGGGAACAGGTCGAGCAGGCCCTCGTGCAGGGACCCGAGGGCATCCTGGCGGCTCTGACGCACTAGCCTCCTGCCCAGCCTTCGCACGGCGCCGCCACGCATTGACGCCGTAACTGCGCTCCCCTATACTCGGTTCACCTCGACAGGCCATGGGACGATGCCAGCAGACACGCCTATCCGGCAGCAGTATCTCACGATCAAGCGTCAGCACCCTGACGCCATTCTGTTTTTCCGTCTGGGCGACTTTTACGAGACCTTTGACGACGATGCCCGCACCGTTGCTGCCGAGCTCGACATCGTGCTCACGTCACGGAATGTGGCCCAGGGCAAGCGTGTGCCCATGGCCGGGGTGCCCTATCATGCAGCTGAGGGGTACATCGGACAGCTGATCTCCAAAGGTTACAAGGTGGCCGTCTGCGAACAGATCGGTGAGCAGCCCACCAGAGGGTTGATGCCACGTCAGGTGGTGCGTGTGGTGACGCCGGGGACAGTGGTCGAGGACGACCTGCTTGATGGCGGCCTGAATAACTACCTCGCCGCGATGGTTTATGGGGAGGCTCGCGCGGGCATCGCCTATGCTGATATCACCACCGGTGAGTTCCGCGCCACAGAACTGAGCCATCAGAACCTGGCTGAGGCAGTGCGTGAGCTGGACCGGCTGTCGCCTGCTGAGTTGATCATCGGTGACGGTGGCCATCCCTGCCTCGAGCACGGTACGCAGGCCACAGCCGAGGCCAAACAACGACTGCCCATGCTCGAAGTGTTGCACAGCGCCATCACGCTCTATGACCAGTGGCGCTTTGACGAATCCATCTGCGAGCGAGCTTTGCGCGAGCATCTGCAGGCCGCCTCACTGGCCGGTTTTGGCCTCGACGATCAGCCACTGGCCATGAGAGCTGCTGGCGTGTTGGTACAGTATCTGCAAGAGAACCAGCCGTCAGCGCTGACGCAGCTGCGTCGCGTTAGCGTGTACAGCACCAGCGCCTTTATGACGCTCGATCTTACGACGCGACGGAATCTAGAGATCACCGAGACCATCCGCAGCCGTGGTGTGCGCGGATCGCTGCTATGGGTGCTCGATCGTACGCTAACGCCCATGGGTGCACGACTGTTGCGCCGCTGGCTTGGCGAGCCGCTGCTCGACCAGCGTAGCCTCGGGCAGCGGCTGGGTTGGGTCGCGAGATTCCACGGCGACGCGCAGCTGCGCGAGGCATTGCGTCTGGCGCTTCGTCCCATCGGAGACATCGAGAGATTGACAGGGCGCGTGGTACAGCGCATCGCGCGCCCGCGCGACCTGACGGCTCTGCAGGCCTCTCTGGCACAGCTGCCTGCAGTTACCAGGGCGCTCTCAGAGGGCGTCAAGCAGTCTCCACTCGAAGACGAAACGAGTTGTCTGTTCAGCACTGCTGACGCCGATGCGCTCAACGACGTCGCCGACGGCATCGCGCGAGCCCTGGTAGATGAGCCACCGCTGTCACCTGCGGCGGGCAGGCTATTCCGACGGGGCTATGATGCCGAGCTGGATGCGATCGAAGACTCGGTGGCAGCTGCTAGAGAATGGGTTGCGGCCCTGGAGAGTGTTGAGCGCGAACGCACGGGCATCCGGTCTCTCAAGGTCGGCTACAACAAGGTGTTTGGCTACTACCTTGAGGTCACCCACGCCAATAGCGAGGCCGTGCCGACGGACTATATTCGCAAGCAGACGCTGGTGAACGCCGAGCGGTACATCACCCCCGAGCTCAAGGACAAGGAAGCCCTGATTCTGAGTGCTGAAGAGCGCATCCAGGAGATCGAGCAGAACCTCTACACCAACCTGCTCGACGAACTAGCCCAACACGCCGAAGCGCTGCTCACCGAAGCGCGCGCCATCTCCTACCTCGATGTGTATGCTTCTTTTGCCGATGTGGCCGCACAGCACGGCTACACTCGGCCCGAGATCTCCGCTGACGACCGCATCGAGATTGTGGCGGGGCGCCATCCGGTCGTCGAGCAGACGTTGGCTGATGCCCTCTTTGTGCCCAACGACACTTGCCTGACGCCCGAGGAATCGATCCACATCATCACCGGGCCCAACATGAGCGGCAAATCGACCTACCTGCGGCAGGTAGCGCTGATCGTGCTGCTGGCCCAGATCGGATCATTTGTGCCAGCGAAGCGGGCTCATATCGGCCTGGTCGATCGCATCTTTGCGCGTGTTGGCGCCCAGGACGAGATCGCTGCTGGCCAGAGTACTTTTATGGTCGAAATGGTTGAGCTGGCAAACATCATGAATCACGCTACGTCGCGCAGCCTCCTGATCCTCGACGAGATAGGCCGGGGCACCAGCACGTATGATGGCATCTCGATCGCCTGGGCAGCTGTAGAACATCTGCAGGCCTTCAGGCCCTCGCCCCCGCGCACGCTTTTTGCCACCCACTACCATGAGCTCACCGATCTGCAGGGGTTCATTGCCCAAGTGCGCAACTATAACGTCGCCGTCAAGAGCGATGGGCAGCAGGTGGTCTTTACCCACTATATCGTTCCTGGCGGAGCAGATCGTAGCTATGGCATCCACGTAGCTCAGATGGCCGGCCTTCCACGCGAACTGATTCGTCGCGCCTACGAGATACTGTCGGAGCTAGAGGGCGCCACACGTCAAGTGGCCGTGGGCACAGGGCCTCGAGTGATCAAGGTCAAGCAGTTGGCCTTGTTCGACAGCCATCCAGCGCTAGAGGAGCTACGCTCGCTCGACGTCTCAAAGCTTACGCCGCTCGATGCGCTCAACACGCTGGCACGGCTGCAACAACAGCTCGATGCCTAAGCTCTCGTGGTCTGCTCCCGCCAGACGCTGGAGCTCGACGCTGATTTTGCTGGCGGTTCTAGCCGCTCTTGCGGCGCTGTGGAATCCGTCTGTCGCTGTGCGCAGAGATATCCAGGATCGTGCCACCTGGGCGCCGATGCCACTCTCACCCCACACCCGCATCTCACAGACTTTTGCCTCACTACAGAACGGGCTGGACACGGTTGAAGTGATTCTGGCCCATTACCGCTCCAGTACTGCTTTGCCGCCCGAGCTTGAGCTATGTATGCAGATCTACCTGGCCGACACGGGCGCCACCGTGAGCCCTGTGGTATGCCAACCGATCGCGCACCTGGCACACAACAGCCGCGTGCGGCTGACTATCCCAGAGCTGCGCCGCTCTCGTATGATCGCTTACCGCGCCGACTTTTGGAGCAACCAGCCTGCCGCCATATCACTTTGGGCCAGCCGCGAGGAGGCCTATGCCCACGGAGAGTTACGGGCCGCAGGGCAGGCCATCGGCGGCGATCTGGTCATGGCCGCGAGTCACCGCTATCGCTTCACTGATGCGTTGGCCGATCTGGCTCGCCTGCTCGACGGCTGGGCCTGGCCCCTCGCGTGCCTGGGCCTCTTGTTGACGACGCCTGGCCTGGCACTGTGCCTGTGGCTCAAGCGGCCGCTTTACCTGGCACTGCCTCTTTCGTTGGCGACATGGCCACTGGCGCTCCTTTGGCTGGCGACGCTCGGAGCTCCATATGGCCCCTTGGTCATATGGATGGTGCTTGCACTTTCCCTGGCCGCTACAGCTGCGGGCCTCATCTGCAATCGTCACATACGTCTCAAATGGCTTGCGGCGTTGCGGGCGCCAACCACCTGCCTGCTCGTCAGTGTGACGGCGCTCTCGCTGGCCGTCCGCCTGCTGAATGTCCGTGAGCTGGTGTTACCTAACTGGGTCGACTCGCTGCACCATACCGCGATCACCCAGCTCATCGTCGAGGCACAGGGGCTGCCCGCTGATGGTGGACGGTTTGTGGCGTTGCCGGGCTTTTACTACCACTTTGGGTTCCATGCCCTTGCCGCCGCGCTGCGCCAAGTTGCTGGTATCACCAGTCATGAGGCGGTGTTGATCGCGGGACAGGGGGCACTGGCTCTGGCTCCAGTTGGCGTCTATGCGCTCGCCAAGGGGTTAGGGAGCAGCCACAGAGCTGCAGTGATCGGCGCCATCGTCGTCGGGTGCTGGTCATACATGCCTGCCTACTATGCAAGTTGGGGGCGCTACCCACAGATGGCCGGCTTGCTGCTAGCTGCCGGTGCAATGCCCTCCATCTGGCGACTGGCATCGGCCCAAAGGCCTGGCTGGCGCCTTGTGGTGTCTACCGGTTTGCTTGTGGGCGCCCTGCTGTTGACGCACTATCGCATCCTAGCCCTACTCGTACCCTGGGGTCTGGTGCTGCTGCTGCGGCTGCTGGTCCATCGCCGCTGGGCGAGGCTCTCGCCTGCTGCCCTGGCCGTCAGCGCCGCGCTGTTGGCAACCGCACCCTGGCTGGGGCGGCTCCTGGGCCCTTTTGTAGCCCAGTTCTCAGCCTACTATGGCACCCTAGTGACTGCACCTGCTGCAGATGACGCCTGGCCATGGGCTCTGATGGCATATCGCTGGTCGCCACTGCTGCTGGGTGCCGCTGGTGCTGGGCTTGTGGGCGCAGTGCTGCGCCGCCGTTGGAGCGTCGCGGCCCTGGGGCTATGGGCAGGCCTGTCAGTGCTGGTGCCCAATCTGCACTGGATCGGCCTGCCAGACCTCTGGCTGGTGAATAATACCACGGTCGCCATTGCCTATTGGCTGCCAGTGGGGGTGTTGGTCGGCTGGCTTGTAGCAGAGATGCTCCACTGGATTGAGCGGCGATCAGGCGTTAAAGCGCGAATCCGAGGGCTCAGGCTCGCCGGCCTTGCAGTAGCGCTCGGCCTCTCACTGTGGGGTGCCTGGCTCCACGTCGACGTGATCAACCCTGGCACAGTGCTCGCCACACCAGATGACCTCACTGCTGCGGCCTGGGCCCGCCAGCATCTGCCAGAAGATGCGCTGGTGCTCGTCAACAGCACTCACTGGACCAACACGGCGCGTCGCGGTAGTGACGCCGGCTGGTGGCTGCCGCTGCTGGGGAGTTGCGCCGTTACCTTGCCAAATGCCCTGTATATCCAGGGAGGGCGCCAGCGCTTTGACGAGGCAAACCAGTTGGCCATCGCAGTTGAAGAGGCGTTTGACTTGTGTGCACCAGACCTACTGCGCCAACTGGCGTCGCGCGGGGTCACTCACGTCTATGTTGGCGCTGCGGGTGGCCCGTTGACGCCTGCCCGCCTGGATGCCTGTCGAGCATACGTGCCACTGTACGTCTACGGGCCAACGCGCTTTTACGCGTTCTCGCCCGAGTCTGTAGCCTCGCGCTGAGCCAAGGTGCGCTCCATTTGTGCCAGGGTATCAGCCACTTCTTCGATGGCCACACGCTGCTTACGATAGTAATCCGACTCGCTCATCGCCAGTCGCGCGGCGATATCGCGAATACGCAACCCCTGCACAAAGCGCATCTCCAGGATGTTGTATAGCGTCCACTCACTGGCGGTGAGGCTGCGGTGGCCATCTGGCCTGAGCCGTTCGATGGCTTCTTGCAGCACAGAGCGCATCGCCCGTGCGGGCACGCCGTCATGCGCCGGCAGACGTTCGGTGACCACGCGCATGCGGATGAGAGGGCTCCTGCTGAGCTTGGGCCCCCCCCAGAACTGGGCGAGGGCCTCTTTTACGGCCTGGACGAAGCCAGGCGCGGCAGCGGGATCGATATCGAGCTGCTGCAACGCCCCCCGCTCACCAGCATATACAGGAGCCGACCGCCATCGCTGAATCTGTGAGAGCTCCTGATCGATGCCGCCCAACAGCCCAAAGATACGCTGCTGCAGCCGCATATCTTCCAGCGCCAGCTCGGCACGGCTGACGAGGCCATAGGCGCTCTCTAGCTCTTCATCGCTGAATCGGGCCTGGCCGTTGGTGGCGCGCAAGCCCAGGATGCCCAGCATAGAGCCATCTGCACGGCTCTTGAGCGGCACCAGCCAGTGCCCGTCAGCCTGCACAAAGTCCTCGTTGCCCACAAAGTCATCCATACGGCTCGCCGACAACTGCTGTAGCAGTACCCCCAAAGTACCTTGCGTGACGAAAGCGGTTGTGGCTGGCGGTGTGCCGCACGAGACGCGCGTAGCCAGCTCGCCATTCTGCATGGTCACCACAAAACCAGATGTGGCTCGCAGTAGCTCACAGAGCGAAAGTAGCGTGTTCTCGAGAATCTGCTCGAGGTCGGTCGTAGTCAGCAGGTGCTCCTCGAGGCGCTGAATGCGGTTGACCTCTTCGCGATCCGCGCGGTAGAGCAGGCGATCGAGAGCTGGCTTGCCCAGGTTGATCAGCACCTGCATCACGACGATCGAGCCAGCGACGGCAAAGATCAGCACAGTGTCACGATCCAAGCCAAACACCGAGGAGACGCGCGGTACAGCCAGCATCAGCGAGATCGCGATGGCCGCCACCAGTGGGCCCCTCAGCATAAAGTGAACAAGGCGATGCTTGACCACGCGATCGGGCAGGAGCACGCCCTGATAGGCCACGATGTAGCCGATAACCACCGTCATCAGCGCAATGCCGAGGTTGCCCAGGAGCGTCAGCACCGACACGACGCGCGGCGTGAGGACCTGAGCGGCCGTCGGAATCAGCAAGTAAGGAAAGACGCCCAGAGAGGGCGCTACAAAGGCCAGCATCAGGTAAGACATACGCCGACGAGATGTGGTGGTGAGGCAGAGGCTACGCGCACGGCTGATATTGACCCAGCCGCTGACGCTGGTTACCGCATAGTACATGGCAAACGCCCAAAAGAAGGGGCCAGGCGTGAGGTGCAGGATGTTGCCCTGCTCGGTGAGCCGCCCTACGATGAGGTCGCTACCGAAGGTGAACAACAGGGCCACCACACCGAGGGCATAGGCCAACGCCACCCCCCAGTTGCGCCGCGGTGAGCGGTACATACTGCTGAGCAGAGCATCGGAAAAATGAAGGTAGGCGGCTGGAACCATGGCAATGCCCAGCCACTGGGCGCGCAACCAAAACTCGGCAGCCTCGCGGGTCACTGCGCCGGCCATCAGCACATCGGCGCTGTACACGGCCGCCACAAAGGCGATCAGCGCACAGAACGCCCTCGCCACTGAGCTGCGTAGATTATTGGTGAGCACATAGATAAAGAGCGAGAACCCGATGACGGCATTGACCGAGGAAAGGATCAGGTTGCCCAGCTCCAGCGCCCGCACCAGGAGATCGGGGATCATGGAGATCATGAGGAGCTATAGTCCTGAAATCACCAGACTGGCGATGTACATCACTGGCACCACGAAAAGAAGGCTATCAACGCGATCGAGCATGCCCCCGTGGCCCGGGATGAGTTGGCTCGAATCTTTGACACCAGCCTGGCGCTTGAGCACCGACTCTCCCAGGTCTCCAATGGTGGCAACAGTCACCAGGACAAGGGCAAGCAGCACCGCCACCCACCAGGCCACTCCAAGCACCAATACGGCAAAGGGCACCACAAACACCAAAGCGCCGAGGATTCCGCCCCAGACGCCTTCCCAGCTCTTCTTGGGGCTGATGCTCTCAGAGAGGCGGCGACGGCCCCAGCGCACCCCGACGAAATAGGCGCCCGAATCGCTGACCCAGGTGCCCACCAAGCTCAGCACCAGCCACCAGAGCCCCTGTTCACCAGCTCGCAATCGCACGAAAAAGCTGAGGGCATAAGCCACATACAGAGGCGCCGCCACGCCCACGGCCCAACTCAGCGCCGAACCAGTGCGGTTGTGGCTGCCCACCTCAATAGCGAGCAGCACCAATGGCAGGCCCAGCACAACCCACTGCAGCATGGCAAGTTGCGGCCAAACGGCATCTGCGATCAGAAGGACGGCCGTCGGCAACACCACTCCCCTTGCCGGTGCTGCGCCGAGGGGCTGCATCAGTGCGAGCACCTCATTCGACGCCAGCACGGCCACCAGGGCGATGCCCACGGCAAGCGCATACCCACCGAGCCAGACCACCAGGGCCACCAGAGGCAACAGCACACAGGCGCTCAGCACCCGCTTTGAGAGCATCCCACCTTCCTTGCGCCGGGCAAAGCAGCCAATCGCAGCTGCTTCACTGATTCAGTCCGCCATATCGTCGTTCACGAGCCTGGTACGCAAGCAGCGCCTTCAGAAGCTCCTCACGATCAAAATCAGGCCAGTAGACCACCGTACTGTAGTACTCGGCGTAGGCAGCCTCCCAGATCAGAAAATTGCTGAGGCGCATTTCACCGGCGGTACGGATGATGAGGTCTACGTCGGGGAGCCCAGCGGTGCTGAGCACCTCGGCGATGGCCTGCTCGTCGATCTGCGCGGGGCTGATCCCACGCTCAACGAGCGTGCGCACCGCCTGCACGATGTCAGCACGGCCTCCATAGTTGAAGGCGACGTTAAGCTGCAACCGCTGATTGTGCTGCGTGAGCGTTTCAGCGTGCCGGATGCCCGTTAGCAGCAGGCGAGGCACGCCTTGTTCGGCACCGATATGGCGGATGCGCACACCATTCGCGTGCAGCTTTCCCAACTCATCGCGAAGGGCCGCAGACATGAGCGACATCAACGCGTCGACCTCTTGTCTCGGCCGCTTCCAGTTCTCTGTTGAGAATGCATACAGCGTCAGGATGGGCACGGCGAACTCGACAGCGGCCTCAATCACTCGCCGCAGGTTCTCGGTGCCAGCCCGATGCCCGGCACTGCGCGGCAGACCACGCTGCTGTGCCCAGCGCCCATTGCCGTCCATGATGATGCCGACATGCTGCGGCACACGGTATAGTGCCGGTTGCTCTGACACGCTAGACCTCGGTGATCTCGGCTTCTTTCTGCTTGCCGAGCTCGTCAACCTTACCCACGTACTCGTCAGTCAGTTTCTGCAACCTATCGCGAGTCGTGTACAGATCGTCCTCAGTGATCTCGCCGTCTTTCTGCAGACGCTCCAGGTCGCGCAACACATCACGACGCACATTCCGCAGCGCAACGCGGGCCTCTTCGACGCGGCGGCTGACCAACCTCGCCAGGTCGCGACGACGCTCATCAGTCAGGCTCGGGATATTGAGTCGGATGATGCGGCCATCGTTGTTGGGCGTCAACCCCAGATCGGACTTCTGAATAGCCTTCTCGATGGCACCGATGTTGTGAGCATCCCACGGGCGCACCGTGAGCAAACGTGGCTCTGGGGCTGCGATAGTGGCCATCTGGTTCAAGGGCATGGTCACGCCGTAGGCCTCAACGCGCAGATCCTCGATCAGGGCCGGCGAGGCGCGCCCGGTACGCACTTTGAGTAGGTCGGCGCGCAGCGCTACCACGGCGCCATCCATGCGCTCCTCACCCTCAAACAAAAGCTCGTCAATCATGCTTACCTCCATGGATGGGGGTAGTACCTGGCGTCACGCCTAGGCAGACACCAGGGTGCCGATCGGCTCGCCTGCGATGGCCCGAGACAGGCTGTCGGGGGGCTCGAGACGAAACACCATGATCGGCAGATTGTTATCCATACATAGCGACAGGGCCGTGCTATCCATCACCTTGACGCCCATGTTGAGCGCCTCAAGAAAAGACAGCTGCTCAAAGCGTTGCGCGCCGGCGAACTTGAGGGGGTCTTTGTCATAGACGCCGTCGACCTTGGTGGCCTTGAGCAGCACCTCTGCACCGATCTCCATGGCACGCAACGCAGCTGCCGTATCTGTAGTAAAGAACGGGTTGCCTGTGCCGGCGCCAAAGATGACCACACGGCCCTTTTCGAGATGGCGGATGGCTCGTCGACGAATATACGGCTCGGCAACGTCTCGCATCTCAATGGCCGTCTGCACACGCGTTACCACGCCCATACGCTCGAGGGCGTCTTGCAGCGCCATCGCATTGATGACGGTGCCGAGCATGCCCATGTAATCGGCTGTCGCCCGTTCCATACCACGGGCCTGCGCATCGCCCCCACGCCAGATATTGCCGGCGCCGATGACCAGGGCCATCTCGACACCGAGTTCATAGGCCCGCACCACCTGCTCAGCGACCAGATCCACCGTTGAAGGATCGACGCCAAAGCCCGAAGGCCCACACAGCGCCTCGCCAGAGAGCTTGAGCAGAACACGCTTGTACTGTGCTGCCATCCAGTCCCCCTTAGCACGACCGGCCCTTGCGGGCCGGTCCGATTAGCTCTCGATCTGGAAACGGGCAAAGCGAGCGATTTTGATGTTCTCGCCCAGCTTGGCGATGGTCTCTGTGAGCAGTTGCTGTATGGTCCTGGAATCATCCTTGACAAAGGGTTGCTCAAGCAGACAGGTCTCTGCGTAGAACTTGTTCAGCTTTCCCTCGATGATCCGCTCGACGATGTGTGCCGGCTTGTTCCCGCTGGCAGCCTCTTTCTCGAACTCGGCCTTGATCTCGGCGAATTCCCCTGCCGAAAGATCCTCGCGCGAGACCCACCGCGGCGCCACCGCGGCAACCTGCATGGCTACATCGTGGCAAAAGGCCTGAAAGGCTTCAGTACGCGCCACAAAATCCGTCTCGCAGTTCACCTCGACCATAGCGGCCAGCTTGTCACCGGGGTGCACGTACGCCTCGATGCGACCATCGACGGCGGCGCGATCGGCCTTTTTCGCCGCAGCGGCCAGTCCCTTTTGCTTGAGGTACTCGGCAGCCTTCTCAAAGTCGCCGTCATTCTCCTCCAAAGCACGCTTGCAGTCGAGCACACCCGCCTGAGTGAGCTCACGGAGCTGCTTGATCATCTCGGTTGTGATTGCCATGGTGCACATCCTCGTTCTGCTAGGTCGGCGCATTGGGCGATCCTGCCGCGCCGTACGGGCGCAAACCCAATTCTCAACAGCCTGATTCTGTCAAGCCCAGGCCTGGGGCGCCTGGGCTTGATCTTCCGTTCGGGTGATCTCCCAGGTGAAGAGGCTATTCCTCGTCCTCGTCATCGATGATGATGATATCGCTATCATCGTCATCACTGTCTTCATAGTCGTCAGCGCCAAGGTCGACGGCCGGCGGCACGTCCGTCTCGTCATAGTCCTCGCCGTCTTCGGCCATCATTACACCGCGCATCTGCTGCCCCTCGATGACCGCGTCGGCGATCTTGGAGGAGATGAGCAGCACCGCACGAATGGCGTCATCGTTGGCGGGGATGACGTGGTCGACCATGTCGGGATTGCAGTTGGTGTCGACGATCGCGACCACCGGGATGTTGAGGCGTGCAGCCTCGTGTACGGC